>CP066697.1:600000-768550 GCA_016432625.1 Candidatus Berkelbacteria bacterium | reverse complement strand
ATGGAGGACAAAGTTATTGGTCCGCTGACGCTGACCCAGTTTTTCTATCTGCTCTTCGGCGGCCTTTTTCTTTATCTCTTAAACTCCTGGACCGCCGGAACGCCGCTGCGCGTTATCTATTACCTACTCTTCCCAATCGTCGCGACGCTCTCGATCGCCCTAGCGTTCGTCAAAATCCAGGAGCGGCCGTTCATCTATTTCTTAGGATCGCTCGTAAAATATCTGCAGCGTCCCCGACGCCGAGTTTGGCTCAAAGGCCAATACAAGCGCGAAGTCCAGATCGTTAACAAAGTCGAAGAAAAAACCGAGCAGCCTCATAAGCAGCTCGACCGAGCCAGAGTGCGCGATATCGCTCGGGTAGTGGACGATTACTCAGATGGCCCCGAAGCCTAAGCCTAAAGCGGCGCCGGCCGCGACACAGCAATACGTTCAGATCACCGAGATCCGCGACGATGTCGTGGTGTTAACCGACGGCAGTTTGCGCCAGGTAATTAAAGTGACCCCGATCCCGACCGAACTGCGTAGCCCAAAGGAGCAAGAAGCGGTGATCTTCCAGTTCCGCAGCTTCTTGAACGCCTTACATTTTCCGATTCAAATCGTCATCCAAGGCCGTCGCGTCGACCTCTCTAAATACGTTCAAAAATTACAGGGCGTGGCTGTTGAAGAAACTAACGAGCTCTTAAAGATTCAGCTTGTTGACTACATCGACTTTATCGAACGCCTGGCGAGTGAAGTTAACATCATGGACCGAACCTTCTACGTCGTTGTCTCGCATAGCAAGGTCGTTGCTGACAACACCTCGAAAAAGGGATTCCTAGACAAGATCCTCGGCGGCAAGAAAACCAAGGAAACGGTTTTCACTACTGAAGAGTTTCAGGAATTACGCAATCAGTTAGCCGAGAAGACCCAGGTGGTTTCTGGCCGCCTCGAATCAATGGGCGTGCGCTCAGAAGCCTTAAAAACAGCCGGATTGATCGAGCTTTACTATAACGTTTATAACCCCGAGGAGGCTTCCAGCGAGCGAGTCCAAGACCTCGATCAAATCACTAGCTCTGTTATTAAACATCAAACCGAGACTGGCCTGCCTGAACAGATCGAGAGTATCCTCACCGCCGCTAAGGCTAACCCAGTCCCCAAGCCGCCACCGCCTGATCTGACGGCTGGTACTAGCGCTCCCGCTGCCACGGCGCCAGAAACCCCGGCGACAAGCGCCCCGCCCCCACCGGTAACACCGGAAGAAATCGCCACCGCGACCCCAACTCTTGCGCCGAAGAAATCTCTAAACGAGATCCTGGGGCGCCTTGGTGGCAATAAGACTAAGGAGCAGAAGAGCGCCGACGAGCTTGAGATGGAGGTCTTCAAAAAAGGCTTAGCCGATATTCTGGACGTCATCTCGCCAGCCGGCATGGCAATTAACGCTAACTACGTCGAGCTCGGCAGCTTTTTCGCTCGGACACTCTTCGTTTTTACCTATCCGCGCTATCTCTCCAGCGGCTGGCTGTCGCCAATTTATAACCTCGATGCGACGATCGATATCAGTATGTTTATCTACCCGATGGAGACGAACATCGTCCTTAACCAACTGCGACGCAAAACCACCCAGTTGCAGTCTTCTCTTCAAGTCGAGCAAGAGAAAGGCTTAGTCCGTAATCCAGAGCTAGAAACCGCCATCGGCGACATTGAAGAGCTGCGCGATACCTTACAGAAGGGCGAGACCCGTCTCTTCCAGTACTCGCTGTATTTCACCATTTACGCTAAAACTCAGGAGGATTTGCAGAAACTAACCAAACAGATCGAGACTACTCTGGGCGGCATGCTTGTTTACACTAAGCAATCGCTCTTACAGATGGAGCAAGGGTTCAACACTACCCTGCCGATCGGGCTTGATGAGCTGTCGATCGTCCGTAACCTCGACACCGATTCGCTCTCGACCATCTTCCCCTTCTCCAGCCAGGACATCTCGCATCACGACGGCGTGCTCTACGGCATTAACCTGCACAACAGCTCGCTGGTCCTCTTTGACCGGTTCAAAATCGAGAACGCCAATCAGGTAGTTTTCGCCAAGTCCGGCGCCGGTAAATCTTACGCCGTTAAGCTTGAAGCGTTGCGATCGCTAATGGTTGGCACGGAAGTGATCATCGTTGACCCAGAAAATGAGTACAAAGCGCTCTCCCAGTCAATTGGCGGCAGCTATATCGAGCTGTCCTTGAACTCGGCTCAAAAAATTAACCCGTTCGACTTGCCGCACTTTAGCTCCGACTCCGCCGACACCGGCGAGGATTTGCTGCGCACCACGATTGCTAGCTTACACGGCCTGATCTCGCTCATGGCAGGAGGCTTAAGCCCGGAGGAGGACGCCGTCCTAGACAAGGCCCTATACGAAACTTACGCCCTAAAAGACATCTCGGTCGATCCAAAAACCCAGGGCAACCCGCCGCCGCTTCTCGGCGACCTCATTAACGTTCTTACCAACATGAACGGCGCCGAGAATCTGATTAACCGCCTTCTGAAGTACTCCGAGGGCTCCTTCTCCAACCTCTTCAACGCCCCAACTAACATCGACCTAACGAACCGACTGACTGTGTTTTCGATCCGCAATATGGAGGATGAGCTGCGCCCCTTAGCGATGTATCTAGTCCTTAACTACATCTGGGGTCGCGTCAAAAGCCAGCTTAAGCGTCGTCTGCTAATTATCGACGAGGCTTGGTGGATGATGCGTTTCGACGATACCGCTAAATTCTTAAACGCTATGACGAAACGTGCCCGTAAATATTACCTAGGCGTGACCGTTATTAGCCAAGACGTTGAGGATTTTGTCGAGAACTCTTACGGCAAGGCGATCGTCAGCAACTCGAGCACTCAGCTCCTGCTCGGTCAGGCGCCGTCAGCGGTTGATAAGTTAGCTAGCGTTTTCAAGCTGACGGACGGCGAGAAACAGTTCCTAGTTAGCGCCGACGTCGGCCAGGGGCTGCTTGTTGCTGGGATCGACCGGGCCGCTATCCAAATTATCGCTTCCTACACCGAGGATCAGTTTATTACGACCAATCCTGAGCAACTGCTAGCGATGTTCGGCCAGGAGGTCTCAGGCGATGGCTGAGGACGAGGTTAGCCCCGACATTGACCCTGTTGACGAAGCCGATACCGAGCTTCCCGTTGAACCAACCCCTGAGGATGTAGGAGTAGACGAGACCGGGGAACCAAGTTTAGTCGATGATGCCCGGGCACTCAAAGGGTCATATCAAGACCTCCAAGCCGCCGGTAAGGCCGTTAAGGCAGCGCGGGCCGGGGAAGCCCTAGGAGATGCTGGGGCTGTTGGGAAAGTTGCTCCGGGGGGAGTAACTGGTTTGTTGCTGATGAAAAAAGCGCGCAAGGGCAGCTGGATGCGCGGCGTCCAAGCACGAATTCGCCTCGGTAGAGTTAAAGTTGCCGCTGCTAAAAAGGCTGCTCTGACTTCCGCAAGAGGTACTGCTGCCAAAATGGCTGCCCGCCGTGGCGCTGTCGGGTTGCTGGGACGCGCTGGAACGGCCCTACTAGCCGAAGCGGCTATCCCTGTAATCGGTTGGATCATGGCTGCCGCGACCGCCCTCTGGCTACTGTTTAAAACGAAGCTTGGCAGGTGGATTTTGATCGGCTTATTAGTGCTCATATCGCTGCCAGGATTCTTCTTCGCGATTAGTTTCGGCCTAATAGGATCGTCTCACACTCCTAGTACTCCACAAGAGAAAAATGAGGTGCAGCTGGCCGGGGCGTTTGCCGGCGATGTGCTTGAAACTAAGCAAGTTACTGACCGCTTAATCACTTCAGAGCTCAACCGCTATGAGGCTATTAAGGATAACTTGAAGGAATACTCTACCGGAGCCCCGAGTGACGCCGCTGGACAGGCAGACGCTATAATTACCGACCTGACCGCTCTTAAGAAGAGCTCAACCGGTAAGAAAAACAAGGAGGCGGTGCAAAAGATTGTCGCTAAGAAACGTGCCTTCGAGGCAACTTTACCATTTAACGAGTGGGCAGCTCGTGCCGCCGAGGAGCTTCTAAGGCTACCGCCCGGAACCTGTCCAATCGCCCCGAGAGCCGATACCAACCTTGGTTGCGCCTCATTTGTCTCTTATGTACTTATCAAAGCCGGCATCCCCCAAAGTCATGTTGCCGCGACCGTTGGTGTCTGGACCAATCCAAACCTGACACTAGTCGTCCCGAATCTGCGGACCATTAATACCAACTACTATAACGAGACTAAGGGCAGTCTGAAGCGTGGAGACATTATTTGGTGGGGCTACGGCGTCTGCGGCAAGAAAAAGCGTCAAGCTCCCGGAGGACTGCACTGCCACATCGGGATTTTCGTTGGTAACGACGAAGCGATCCATAACAGCTCGACGAAAGCCAATAAAGCAGGTGGTATCGCCCCGATAAGAAATAAAGTTACTCACCGTAAAGATTTCAACGGCGCTAAGCGTTACGCCCCGCAACCATGATGAATAAAACCAGACGCAAATTCTTAATTTTCCTCGCCGTGCTTTTCACCTTACAGCCTGTCTTCTCAGTGGCGTTGCCTTCACCCATTGCAAGAGCCGTCGACAACGGTGACGCCTCAACTGAGACGGTTGGCGACTTGCCGAGCGTCAGCGAGGACGAATCAATCTATGAAGAGAGTGATGATCTGCAGGACTATAGCGACGAGCTTGGCTTCTACGAGTCCTTCGAGTTGCTTGAAGCGCTTAACGCCGACAGCGATTGTTTGAAAATCGCTCCCCAAGACGTCAACGCCTTGGTGGACGGTCGAGTTGACGTACGAGCTACTAACTATCTCTTAAATCTTGTTTTCCCGAAACCGTACGGCGAAGGGCTCTGCCCGGTTAAGGTGGGGCGACTTCTTAAGAACTATGACACTGATGGGGTCGGCCGTTTCGACAGAGAATCTGCTGACGCCGTTGAGGAAGACGCAAGGTTCATATCCAATCACCGGCGCGGCCAGGCTGTTGATATATCTGAAATTGGGTCTATAACTTGCAAATTAGTTGAGAAGCGCCACGTCGGCGGCAACACCACCCGCTGGCAGCAACCGCGTTCGATCAAGGTCGCGTGGCAATCAGTCGACGGGATAAGCCGCACTCCTACTCCGAAAAGCCCGAGTCTAATGGAAACTGCCGCGACACTCAGCGCGGATGGCATCCTGCGGATGCTCAACGAGTCGGGCGAGATGGACGCTTACGTGGATTACGTCCGCGGCATGGGATTGAAGGACATCATGACCTACGTCGGCGCCAATATCTTGTTGAAAAACGCCGGCGCCTTGAAAATAACCGGCGACCCGCTGGCCGACAGCTATCTGAATGTGATCGGCGCCATAATGCTCGACAAAAGCTTCCCCGGTCTGCCTGACGGACTGATAGCGCAGGATAACCAGGAAAGTGCCGCCGTTGCGATTGCGAGGGCTCGTCTCGAGGAATCGCTCAACATGCCCCCAGGCAGTCTGCGTGGCGCCGGGTGGGACGATATCTTGTCCAACACGGGCGAACGAGTTCTAGAGAACGCTGTCGGCCTACCAACGCTATTCTTCGAGGATCACTCTCTAGATGAGGCTAACAGCCTTGAGACCTTCCGGGCGGCCCTGCGGCACCTAAACGAAGGCGACGAAGCGTTTGATTTCATCGACGGCACGATCGATAAAATCCAGAAAAAAGACGACGAAGGCTTAAAGATGGCCGGTATCAATATGGTGGCGAGCTCCTTCAAGATGAGCGATGCCCAACGCGACGAGATTATCGCCGCCGTCAGGCAAAAACGTCAGCCTAAAGTCGACCCCGACAGCGTCTCGATGGGTAAAGAGTTCCCCCAAGACGCCGCCAAGCTCTTCTTCTCCGAGAATAAAACCGAGCAGGACAAGGCTAGGGCCGAGATGCTCGAGTTCGGTAAGGAAATGCTGCGACAAGCCTTGCAAAAGTCCGCCCCACGGCAGTTTGAAGGCGTCACAACAACTATTCTCAACTCCGTCCTCAACAGGAGTGAATTCAGCCTCGACGAGCTGAAGAAGAATATCGGCGCCAGTAAGATCGGCATCGATTACGGTCTGAACGAAAAGGATATCGCCGCGCTCAAAAAGTCCGGCAGCACTGGCAAAATTGAGGCTAAGATCGCTGATGAGCTGAACAAAGACTACGACCTCGAAGATAAGTTTAAGATCACGGCAACGGAAGTCGACCAGATGCTTGCCGGCAAGAATTACCGCGTCGCGGAAAAAATCGGCGGGCAACAAGCCGATAAGGCGATGGGCTGGAACAAGGGCACTGGGTTTGCGGTAATTAGCGGCGACAAGAAGCTCGCCGACGCCGCCGGGGAGATTTTCAGTAACGCCTTCGGCCAGATTTTAGGCCTCGAGGAAGGTACAGAGATCTCGCTCGACGGTGACGTACAGAATAAATACGGCCGGGCGATGATCGAGCAACGACTCGGCATCAAACTTAATAAAGACAACGCCGCTGACTTCAAGAGCAAGGACCTTCTGTCGGCTTTTGGCATTGAGAGCTCTAAGTCCTTGAGCGAGCTGCAGAAGGACGCCTCGTTCTGGACCGACCCCGATACCGTTGATGCGCTGTCATATGCCGACGCAAACCTTGGTGTCACTGACGGCACCAGCGAAAAGTTCTTGCGCGGCGAGATTAACGTCGATCAGTTAAGCCGCGCCACCGCCAACAACAACATCGCTAACACCACTTTCGATCAACTCTGGAGCTATTTCGACCTCGAAGAGCGCTTCCGCCTAGAGAAGGATGAGGGCAAGCTGCTTTTTGACGTGCTCAAGGACTGGGACAACGCCGCTTTCGAGAAAAAGGACCAAGCCTTCCAGCTGATCCATAAACTTATGGGGCGCTCGATGGATGCCCGAACTGGCTTTGCGATAGATTTCTTTGTTACCTACATCACCACGGGCGACACCGGGATTGCTACGGAGATGATAATCGATCAAGGGATCCGTCAGCTTGCCTTAGCCTTCGGGGTGAATCTCAAAGATTTTGACGAAGACGACCTGAAAAGCATGACCGAGCGAATCATTAAGGTATTCGATGGTGACGCCACTAAGTTAGAGCGCGACTCGTTAATCGATCAGCTTCTTGACGCCACTAATATCCCAAGCGAACACCGTGACGACGCTGCTGCCTTCTTAAAAGGAGACTTCAAAACCGGCTTGGCCGCTTGGTCAGCTAAAATCTGGTCCGATTTTGCCAACAAGTACCTCCCGCCTGAAGCCCAGTTGAGCTACGAGGAGATTCGTCAAACGTTCGACTACGATAACCAGGAGGCGATTAACGACAGGGCGCTACTCCTACTGACAGACGGTGGCCAGATGGAGGGCAACTGGGGCGCCTTAACCGAAGAGCAGCAACAAGAGTTTCTCGGGCAAGCTCGCCGACAGCTCATTCAGGAGTCGCGCGATAACGCCCAATACAAGATTTCTGACGCCTTGCTGGAACAGGCCGCTGGCCAAGATATGCCGGCAAACTTTAGCAAGACAATGTTCGAGGGCACCCAAGAGCAGCGGGCGGAGTTGCTACTCAATTTCGGCATTGCCCGAATCGAAAGCGTATTGCGGACGATAGAGCCAAGCTACCAGGAGGGCACTCTCGAAAAGATTTACAAAGGCAAACTTAGCGCCCGTGACGCTGACCAGTTAGTGTTAACCATCATCAACCGCTCCGGGGTAGAGTTTGGCCCGTTCGATAGTACGTTCATCGCCGAGTTCTACCAGTTCATCCGCTCACAAGGCGACAAGAATTTCTTCACTGACAGCAAGTACGACGGCATGTGGAGTTACTTCGACAGTTGGTTCGAAGATACGCTCGGCATCGGCGAGCTGCCTGGTGGGCTGGCCCGTTCTGTTTTCTTCGCCTCAAAGAACGGCTGGAAGCTGGACGTCGGACTTAAAGACAAGCAAGGGCAGATCCTAGTGCCGTCCTTGAAAGAGCTCGGCGAGAACTTCTTACTCGGCAAGGTCAGTGAGTTCGGCGACAAACAATTCAACTTGCCAGCTGGCTCGACTTTCAGGATCTACCAGGCCGTCAAGAGCTTCCAACAGGCTGAAAGGGCTTACGCCGCTGCCAATACGGCCCAAAACGCCGCCAATTTAAGCAAAGCCCAGGCTGAGTTAACGGTAGTCGTTATCACTATCGCCCTAAACGCTTGCGAAGCCTGCCAACAATTCTTCGCCTCTATCGACAAGGCTATCGCTGCTCCGCCCGGGTTCACCAACGCTGCCGTCGCCGGTGCTATAGCTATGGCGCTCGGCTTAGGACCAGCCGGACTGATCGCCGCGGCCGTGATCTATCTCATTGGCGTCTACCGTGTTGACTACCTCTGCCCGATTCCGCCGCCGGATCGGTTTGCCCTCACGACTTTCGACCCCGAGTACGACAAGCTCGACTATACGTGGGGCGACTACTACACCGACGGAACGAAGGTCGTCAAGGATAACCCTGCCCCTGGAGAGAACCCATTTGATTGGGACGAGGGGCTGCCCTTTGCCGATGGTAATGACCCTAATCTCTGGCGAGCCTGGGCGCGGTACAATACCGGCTTGCTCTTGGAAAAAACAATGGTGTACGGCGAGCAGCGCGAGCGGCCTAATAAGCCTTTGCAGGTTATCACGCTTCGCCAGGCTAACGTGGAGTACTTCTATCCGCGCCGAGCGGCGGTATTCGGCATTATCGAAAGGCTGTTCCCGTCTGTCGGCATGGGCTACAGCCAGAAGACGACCAAGACAACTGATTGGGTCCACGTCGGCTTTGGGGGATGGTTCTAGCTATGTACGAACGTGGAGCAGGAGGGGGCGGCTGCTTGATTGGCTGTGGCATCGCCGCCGCCCTGATGCTACTTGTCCCAATGCTACTCTTTGGCTCGCATAACAACGGTAGCCTCGACAAAGGCGGGCAGACGGCCGGCGCAACAGCTTGCGGGAACGCCATCGATTTTGTTAAAAACGCCGAGTATTTACCTTGGGTCGGCAACGCATCGGCCATATACTTGAAAGGTGATCAGGCGGTATTGATCGCCTTGATTCAGACCGAGTCGAGTTGGAACCCTAAGGCCTCTGCCAAGGGTTCGTCAGCGGCTGGCTTAGCCCAATTTGTTACCGGGACAGCCAGCGGTTACCCAGAGTTCGTCGGTGGCAACGACAAGCACGGCACCACCTGGGACGGCGGCAAGGTCTACCCCAACCCCGACGAGCACCCTGACGACGCCCGTTTCGACCCAGAACGTTCTATATACGCTGCGGCCCACAAGTTCGGCGCCGATATGAAAAAGTACAAGGACGATCCCGAGCAGGCCTATATTGAGGGTTATCACACCCATAAGAACGACGCCCAGCTCAAAGAAGCTCAGGCCGGTGCCAAGCGGATGATGGACGCCTATAACAAGCTTAAATCGGGCGGTAATTGCTCTGGGGGTACCCAGCTTGCTTCGAACGAGCCGTTTGTCTGCGAGGGTCGAAAATTTGTTTTTCCCATTTCAACTGGACACAAAACCCCCTTGCCTACTACCCATCACGACTACAGCGCCAATGACATCTTTGTCTTGGATGGCAAGAATAAAATATACGGTGACCCCGTCGTCTCGATAACTGACGGCTCGGTAGCCGCTGTCCATAAGGATAACAGCGGTGACGGCGGAGTGACGGTTAGGATTGTCGACTCAACCGACGTCTCCTACTACTACGCGCACCTCCAGGCTGGGAGCAACGAGCACCTGCGCAAAGGCCAATCTGTTAAGGCTGGTGAGGTAATTGGCAAAGTCGGCGACACCGGGAACGCTAAAGGTACCGGTCCGCACCTGCACTTGGGTATCGCAAAAAGGGAGGGGCCACAGCACAAGGGCTGGTTTCCTAGCCAATTGCTCGACCCACGTCCGGGCGTTCAGGGCACTTCCCCGCAAAGCAGCTACAAGGCTTTAACTTCATGGAAGAAAGGTGAATGTACCGATCCGAGGGTCTAGAATACTAGGTAGATGAGTTCACTGACGCCAAAAGGTAAACGACTACTATTGATAGCGGCGACTGTTTTAGTCGTGCTGATCGGCTCAATAGTTATCACTATTATCTATCGGAAATCCGGCAGCACCCCGGTGGAGGAATTCTCGGAAAACGCTAGCGTTGAGTTCGTCGACAGTGTTACGAAGCTACCTCATGAAACCGACCACTACAGGGTCGAGTTTGACGACTACTATAATCAACTAGTGATTGTACCGAAGGTGGACATTGATTCCGACGCCAACCCACAGGCTGAACTCGAGCGCGTTTGGCCGACTTACGAACAGTACGCTAATGAGGCCGTCGCTTGGCTCAAAAGTGAGAACTTCGATCTCAAATCTTTTGACGTCAACTTTTGGCAACAGGATTTCTGGCCGACGGGCAAACAGATCACTTACTGAGTTCGTCTAATTCCCTACTGACAAATACGCCCAACTGGTCTAAAGTATGGTTAACTTCCATACGGGAGGAGGTCTCCAATGGGACGATCCTTACTTATCGCCATCGTGCTATGGCTGCTCGCCGGAAACGGTAGCGCTTTAGCCCAAACTAAGAATACGCCCCCAAAGAATGAGAAGGAGCTGCAAGCCCTTCTTGGCAAGAAAGGGGCGTACAACGCCGCAACGTTCACGATCACCGCTTACCAGCGGGGTGCCTACACAATCCTCATCGACGAGGACGTGCCTGGCGAGCCCGGAAAGAAAAACGCGCGCGCCTTCTTGGGCCAGATCAAGGCCAGCAAGGCCCGAGTTGTCTGGGTCGAGGATACGATGCGTGGCGGTGAACGGGCGAATGTTGAACCGATCGACTTCATCGCCAAGCTTCCGAAAGAGACTGCTCACTACCGGATCGAGTTCGACGATTACGACAACAAGATCGTGATCGTGCCGAACGTTAACGTCCGGGGGGACGAGAACCCGGTCTCGGAGCTGGCTCGGGTCTGGCCAACCTACGAGCGCTACTGCAACGAGGCGATCGCCTGGATGAAGCAGCAGCGTTACCAGAAGAGTTGGTTTGACGTCGAGTTCTGGATGCAGGATTTCTGGCCGAAAGGCAAGAAGATCCGCTCCTAAGGCTGGCTGGTCGGAACATTGGTGGGCTGCTCTCGAGCAGCCCACTTCTCTTATCTCTGGGCAGTTATCTTAATCTTCGCGGAGGAGGCGCCAAAAATTCGGCCGACAAGCGTGTGCAGACGGCGACGTTGCAGGTTCAAGCGGGCAGCAGCGGCCTCATTCTGACACTCAATTACTAAGGCGCTGCGTCGCAGAATTACTTTGACCTTCTCTCCGAGCAGTCCTTCAACCTCCACGCTAAGCTTCTGCGCCATCTCGGCTTTACGAAGTGTCTCGTTATGGCCGCCGGACTTAAAGAATGAACCGAGCGATTCTAGACTCATTTTAGAACGATCTGCTGCCAATCTTTAGTCAATGGGTTGGTCTCGATGCTTGTGGCAACTATCTGATACTGGTCGCCGAAACGGTTAAATAGCTTCTCGGCAGTTGGCGCATCGAGCTCGGAGAACATGTCGTCAAGCAGGATTAACGGCTTTTCGCCGGTTCTTTTAGCCAGGAACGCTGCCTCAGCAACCTTTAGCGCCACGACGATGGCTCGAGCCTGGCCGCGCGAGGTATAGCGTCGGGCTGAGCGATCCCCGAAGTGAATCTCCAACTCATCACGATGCGGGCCAACCAGATTTTGGGCCAGTCGCAACTCTTCTTTCAGCACCGACTCTGGTGTCGAAGTATTCTCTTTATAGAAAAGTTCAATATCAACGTCCGTAAAAACTGGTCCGTCTTTCGTCAGACGCGCCTGCAGAAACTCAACGTATTGCTTGCGGTGGTGTCTGACCTTTCCGCCTAAATCAAGGAGCAAGTCGTTCCACGGTGAGAGCTCTTCCCTGCCAGCCCGGTTAGTTTTGAGCAGAAACAGTAAGGCGGAGCGTTCGCGCAGAACCCGGCTGAGTTCCAGATGATTCTGACGGAACTCCTTATCGGTTTGCCAGAGTAGCCCGTCCAGGTAGCGACGCCGCACCTGCGGCGCCCCAATGACAATCTCCAGGTCATCGGGGACAAAGAGGACGCTCGGAAATTTGCCCCAAAACTCCGCCCAGCTGGTTGGCTGGTTGTTTACTTTCAGCTGCCGATCCTTGACGGCACTGGCGGCGAACTGGGCGCCGTAGAAAAAGTCGACTGTTTGCGTTTGGTCGTTTGCCCGCTCTAGGGCGAGTCGGAAGAACGGCTGGTCGAAACAGATCGCCTCATCTAGAGAGCTAGTTTTATTACTTTTGCCCACCGAGAGCAAACGTAAGGCCTCGATAAAGTTGCTTTTGCCGCTACCGTTATAACCAACCACGGCCGTTTTTGCCCCCAGCTCGAAACTCGACGCCTCGAAGTTGCGGAACTTCTCTAAAGTGAGGCGCCTAGCTGTCATTACTCAAGACGCAAGGGCATCACGAGGTAGAGGTAATCAGCCCCAGCACTTGGGCGCAGGACAATCGGGCTCTTGCTGTCGACGAACTCTAAGCTAACTTCGCCGCTAATATGCGAGAGCGCCTCAATTAGGTATTGAGCGTTTAGCGAAATGGCGAACGGTTTATCAACTGGAGTATTGAGTGTGACTTCGTTGACATTGTCTCCCAAGCTAACTGATGAAGCATGGAGGCGTAGCTTATCCCCTTCGAGGGTCAATTTAGTGCTATACGCCGAGTCTCGGGAGAATAAGCTAGCGAGCTTCAACGATTGGGCTAGCGCACTTGAAGCAACAGTGACTTTAAGTTCGCTTTTCTTTGGCAAGATGGCGGCGTAATCAGGAAATTTCCCCTCGAGAATTCGACTTGTCAGCTCAACCTCGCCTTGCCGAAACTTAACCTGAGTGCCGGCAAATGACACCTCGACCTTATCGGGGCCGAGAATGCGCACTAGCTCCTGGAGGGAGCGGCGGGGAATAATGTAGTCCCCCGTCAGCTTAGTAGCGATTTTGGCTTTTGTATAAGCCAAACGATAGCCGTCGGTCCCAACTAACTCTAAGGAGTCGCCGCCGAAGCGCCAGAGCAGTCCCCCAAGTACTGGCCTAGTGTCGTCAAGCGCGGCAGCAAAAATCGTCCGATTTATCGCCGCTACGAGCTCCTCAGATTGGAGTTCAACCTTCTGCCCCACCTTAGCCTGCGGCAGCGACGGATACTCCTCAGCTGCCAGGCCCTTGAACGAAGCTTGGTGGTTAGTGGAATGAATATGGAGAGTCAGGTCGTCCGTGAAGAGTGTCAGACTGTGATCAGTATTGTTCTGTAGGTATTCCGTCACGAGGCGTGCCGGCACCGTGACGCGGCCCTTCTCCTTAACTTCGGCGTCAATCTTCGCCTCGAGCGTCTGCTCTAAATCTGTTGAGCGCAGCACAAGACCAGTATCCGTTAGCTCTAGATAGATATTCTGTAAGATCGGCAGCGTTGATCTAGCCGTGGCTAGCCGGCCAACGATGTTAACGGCTTGAATCAAGTTTTCCTTTTCACACATACACTTCATATTTCTATCCTCCGATTAGAGCCCAGAAGGCTGTTTAGATTATTTGGAGCTGCGCTTTCTTGTTCACATATATATTTCATAGGTAGGTTAAATAACAAGTTGTAGTAATAAGCATTGTGGGAAAGTGGACAGCCTTCGAGCAGGGAGAGGGGAAAACCTCGCGTTACTTGTGGAAAAGATGGGGAGTAACGGGGGAAGCTTTCTCAACCTGTTGAGAGGGGCGGCACCGAGGAGGGTTGTTAAACTTACCCCCAAATTGGCTGGTAGTTTTCCACATAATATCCAGGCGGATATAGGCGTCATCCGCGTAGTTCCCCGACGATGCTGTTTAAGTCCTTCTCGGTACTGCCGTCAGCTTTCTTCATTTTGGTAATTTTGTCGACAGCGTGCATCACTGTCGTGTGGTCTTTGCCGCCGAACGCTTCGCCGATCTGTGGGTAAGACTGCTTGAGGCGTTCACGCAGCAGGTACATCGCGACTTGCCTGGGATAAACTAAGGTCTTAACTCGTTTTGCGCCCAATAGGTCAGAAACCTCGACGTCGTAATAATCAGCCACGGTTTGGATAACTTTCTTAGTGGTAAGGTTCTTGCCGCTATGTTTAGTCAGATCCTTTAAGACCCTTTCGGTAAAGGCGATTGTTATTGGCTCCTTCTCGATCTCGGCCGTTGTTAAGAGCTTAGTTAGGCTGCCCTCCAGCTCGCGGACGTTTGAAGTCGCCGCGTTAGCGATATACTCCAAGACTTGTGGCTCGATATTAATGCCACGCTCCCTGGCCTTCTCCTGCAAGATCGCCATCCGCGTTTCGAAGTTCGGGCTCTGAATGTCGGCGATCATACCCCAGCCAAGCCTAGAGGAAAGCCGCTCCTCAAGATTAGGGATCTCCTTTGGCACGCGATCGCTAGTCAAGACGATCTGACGATTTGCCTGATGGAGAATATTGAAAGTGTGGAAAAACTCTTCCTGGGTACCCTCCTTGTTAGCGAGAAACTGAATGTCGTCCACTAGAAGCACGTCTATGGAGCGGTACTTACTCTTAAAGGTGTCGATCGTTTTATTCTGCAGGGCTTGAATAAACTCGCTAGTGAAAGTCTCGCAGGACACGAAGCCGATTTTTTTGCTCGGGTCGCGCCGAAGCACCTCGTTGCCTATAGCCTGCATCAGATGGGTTTTGCCTAAGCCCACGCCGCCGTAGATGAATAAGGGGTTGTAGGCCTCGCCGGGCCGTTCCGCGACCACCTGTGCCGCCGCAAAGGCAAGGCGGTTATTATTACCGACGATAAAGGTCTCGAAGGTGTAATTAGGCCTGAACTTCTTGCTGCTGGGCGAGTCCGTAGTGGCGGTCTTTGAGGCGTCCAATGTCTCCGTTTG
Organism: Candidatus Berkelbacteria bacterium; assembly: GCA_016432625.1. Taxonomy (NCBI): domain Bacteria; phylum Candidatus Berkelbacteria; species Candidatus Berkelbacteria bacterium. The sequence goes on along the minus strand of CP066697.1, from coordinate 753,641 downwards.
CTCAACCTGTAGTAACGGTAAATCTTCACTTAGGGGGACCTTAGCCGCGGCGACAACGACCCGAAGGTCGTTTAGCGGCGAGAAGTGCTTCTCGAGCTCCTGGCGGATCTGGCTAAGAGCATTTTTCTCGACCCAGGTTTTAGCGTATTCATTGGCAACGGCAATCGTGATCAGGCCGTCACCCTCTTCTTTGAGGCTAGTTGATCTCAGCCAGGTGGCGTAATTTGGACGGCTAAAATGAGGCTCAAGTTTAGCGAGAATATCTTTCCATAAACCGTTTGCCATCGCGGGTAGAATGTACCGGAGTTTTCCACAGGAAGCAACCTGTTAAGCCTCGACTCCTTGAGTGCCTAGCGAGTTTTCCACAAAAAAGGTAGAATATCTTTCAAATGCGACGGACACTGCAACGTAACAAACGACATTACCAAAAAACTCATGGTTTCCGAGCCCGAACCCAAAGTGGCTCTACCGTCTTGAAAGCGCGACGAGCAAAAGGTCGCGCTGTTTTGGCGAGATAAATGCTTAAAAAGGAGAACCGCCTCAAGTCACAAGGCGAGTTTTCCCGGGTACTCAAAGAGGGGAAACGCTTCAGCGGGCAGTTTCTGTTAATCGCCGCTGCTGATCCCAAGGAAAAACACCCTCGCGTCGGTGTTGTGGTGAGCAAGAAAGTTGAGAAGAAGGCCGTTCACCGTAACCGTCTGCGACGAATAGTGGCTCACGTCTTCGAGCACCTTATCAAGGAGTCGCCGCCGAAGGCCGATGTAGTAATAATCATTAGGTCAAAACCCGAGGCCGAAGCTTTTGCCGCCCTCGAAAGAGATATAAAGAAATGGCGCGCCGCTTTTTCGCCCTCCTCATAACGGCTTACCAGCGAACCTTATCGCCGGATCACGGGCCGCTACGCCAGGTAACGGGAGGCATTTGCCGTTATCAGCCGACTTGCTCCGAGTACACGAAAGAGGCTATCCTTAAGCACGGCACCGTCCGAGGCGTCTGGCTAGGGGCAAAGCGGATAAGCCGCTGTCACCCCTTTGCTGCTGGCGGGTTCGACCCAGTGCCTTAGATAACGAATCTCAATGAAAGAATTTCTCAAAGTCATTCTCTACAAACCGCTGTTCAACCTGCTGGTTTTCTTTGCCTGGCTAGTCCCGGGCCATAGTATTGGCTGGGGGATAATTCTTCTAACAGTCTTTGTCAAAGTCTTGCTTTGGAAACTCCAGAACAAGTCGTTGCGCGCCCCGCTCCAGATGCGCGCCTATCAAGACGAACTTAAGGCCGTCCAGGAGAAGCATAAAGATGACCGCGCCGCACAAGGCCAGGCAGTGCTGGCTTTTTACAAGGAGAAGGGCATTAACCCGCTTTCTGGCTGCCTGCCCCTTCTAATCCAGCTACCGATTATTCTAATTCTCTACCGCGTCTTTATTGCAGGGCTTAACGCTTCAAGGCCTGACCTTATTTACTCATTTACGCCGCATATCGAGACGATCAACACCATGTTCTTCGGCATCGACCTTGCCAAACCAGAGGGCTGGATTCTGCCGATTATTGCCGGTGTTGCCCAGTTACTGCAGAGTCGTCACTACGCCCAGCTGACCCAGAGCCCAACAGGTAGCGCTAACGATGCGGCAGCGATGATGAATAAGCAGATGGTCTACCTCTTTCCGATCATGACCTTCTTTATCGCTCGCTCTCTTCCAGCTGGCCTTGCGGTCTACTGGATCGCATCCACCCTTTTCCAATTTGTTCAGCAATATTACGTCTTTAAGACGTTTAAGCTACCAGAGGCCAAGGTCAAACTTACAGTCCGCGAGAAAAAGTAGGACCGAACTGGTGACTTGGTGCTATCTGTAAGATATAATCTAAGGCGCTGGAGGCGTGGCAGAGTGGACGAATGCGGCGCTCTTGAAAAGCGTTAGGGGTGAAAGCTCCTCGTGGGTTCGAATCCTACCGCCTCCGCCAGAACGTCTCAGCACATATGCGCCCGTAGCTCAGTGGATAGAGTATTTGCTTGCGGAGCAAAGGGTCGCTGGTTCGAGTCCAGCCGGGCGCGCAGAAGGTAAACCGCTAGAATCGCTTGAGCGCTTGCGCCAGCGTTAGCCGTGGGCCAGGGTTAAGGCGACAATTTCTTCGGTGCCAACTTTCCGTAGCGTTCGAGCAGCCTCGCCCAGAGTGGCGCCGGTAGTAATAACATCATCAACAAGAATTATTTTCTTCGGAGCAGTTTCGCCCCCAACGACCCTGAAGGCGCCTTTAACGTTCTTGAGCCGCTCCTTGCGGCCGAGCTCTGCCTGGGCTTTGGTATGGCGCGATCGCTTTAAGCCGTTCCACACGCTCAAGCCGTATCGCCTGGCCAGTTGTTCGCAGAATACTTCCGACTGATTGAAGCCTCGCTCCTGCAATCGTTCCCGCGAGAGCGGCAGAGGGACTAGGACAGCCCCCTTCACTTCCAGCCGTGCCATTATCATCTCTCCAAAATTCTCCAGATAGAAACTTATAGCGTCGGTGTAGCCGCCGAACTTAACTCCCTTGATCAAGCGCTGAACTCCCTGGTGGTGGTAGGCAAAAAGACTAACGGCACCGTCGAGCTTCGTTACCCCGCGACAGTGGTTGCATAAACCGTCCTCGGCGGCTTTAGCGCAAATTACGCAGGTAATTGGGCGAGTGGCAGGCAAAGATTCTCGACAATCCGGGCAGAGCCACTCCCCTTCATCGCTGCAGACCAGGCACTCGACCGGCAGCAGCGCTCGCAACAGGCCGCGTCGCACGATGTTTGCTAAGCTGCTCCGGTTGTCGTAACGACGGACTTTTGTCATTGACTCCCCCATTCTACGCCTCCATAATGGAGACACGATGGCGAAAAACGAAGTTCAGCTACAAGGCGAGGAGTGGCTCGAGGAAGAAGAGGGGCAGCTTGCCATAGACGCCTACCAAGACGATGAGAATGTCTATATCAAGGCACCGATCGCCGGTGTTAATGTTGATGACCTCGAGATCTCGATAACGGACGAGGTGGTCAGTGTTAAGGGCGCGCGCCGTAACGACGCCGAGGTTGCCCGTGAAGGCTACTTTGTTCAAGAGTGTTACTGGGGAAACTTCATGCGCTCCTACATCCTGCCAGTTTCGGTTGACGCTTCGAAAGCTGAAGCTAAGCTCCGTGACGGTATCCTGACGGTTCGTATCCCTAAGCAAGAGAAAACCAAAACCCGCGTACTCAAGGTTTCAGCAGAGTAGTTAGAAGGTAGCCTTAGCGGTCGTCGACACTATTTTCTTGCTTGTAAAAGAGGGCGAATTGCGAGACGCTATTCTTGCATGAAGCGAGGGGTTTTAATTATTGTCGCTGTTGTTTTCCTCATCCTGTTTGGGGTCGTTGCTTTCTTAATCGCCCGGGGCGGCAAAAAGTCGACAACTAGCAAACCAGTTTTAAGCGTCTGGGCACCGTTCGACGAGAAGAAGGCTTACGAAGAGATTAGCAAGGGCTTCTTCTTGAATCGTCAGGACACTGAATTTGAGTTCCGTCATATCCAGGCTAAAGACGCTAAGGATTATGAGGCCAAGGTTGTAGACGCGATCGCTTCAGGGGCTGGCCCGGATATCTGGTTAACGAGGACCGACTGGCTGCCAAAACACGAAGCCAAGCTTCTCAGCGCTCCAGACACTTTGGAGTGGCCGGTAGAACAGAAGGTGAACAAGGCGGATATTCTGAAGACTTTCTTAGGAGAGAAAATACTAGCGCAGAATTCCCGTTCAGGGCGTCTCTATGGCTTGCCTCTCAGCGTTGATAGCCTGGCGCTTTATATCAATAGTAATGTCGTCAGCCAGGTTACAACCGAATTGGGGGAGGCTAGCGACCCGCAGGAGGTGGTTTTCGAAGCGCCACCGAAGACCTGGGCAGAGCTTGAAACTTGGAACAAGTTGATTACGCGTCGCAACGGTAACGGCTTTAGCCGCTCCGGGATTGCGCTGGGGACAGTTGATAATACCTACGCCCCCGTAGACGTATACCTGGCACTGTTGCAGCAGCGTGGCGGCAACCTCTACGACGAAACAGGCAAGGAGGTCGCCTTACACCTCACGGCAGACGCTCAAGCCCCAGCCCGCGAAGCGCTCGACTACTTCGCCGCTTACTCCAACCCTAATAACCCCAGCTACTCTTGGAACACCGCTGCTGGCGACCCGGTAAAGCGCTTTACCGAGAATAAGCTTGGTATGATGATCGGTTTTTCGAGCTTACGACTCGATATTTATAGCGCTGACCGCAACTTTACCAACTACACCATTGCTCCACTGCCTCAGATCAAGGATCCAAAGCTACCAACAGAATCTCGGACGGACTACGCCGCGTACTGGACGCATGTCGTTTCGAAAACTAGCGACCTACCGCAGCTTGCCTGGGAGTATCTTCAATACCTTACCGAAGAATCAGTCCAGGGGAGCTACAACCGCCTGACCCTAAAACCGACGCTCGATATGGTTGATGGTAACGGGGAATCCACGGACAGCGAGGTTATGCCGTCGCCACAGCAATTCGCAACTCAAGTAGCTAACGCCAAAGGGGCCTATAAACCGGAGTGGCAGTTCGTTGACGAGACGCTGCAAACCATGCTCCGTGCCGTAACGGTTTCTGGTGAAGCCGCTCAAGTCGCGGTTGATTCAGCGGCAGCAAAACTCAAGGCTGGCCAATGACTTCCTGGCTAGGTAAGGCTTTAGCGCAAGACATCCATCTGGGTCTACCGTTCGGGGACCGGGCTGAATACACAACTTTTAACGCCTACTTCACGGCGCTAATCAGTTTCGCTGTGACGATCGCTAGCCTTGTTGCCGTACTGGTCATTGTTTACGCCGGCTATGTTTACACCCAGAGCCAGGGTCAGGCCGACAAGGTGTCTTTTGCCAAGGAATTAATCGCCGGGGCGCTAACTGGCCTGGCACTGCTCCTAATGATTCGGCTAATTCTGCCAACGCTGGGCATTGGCGATAATCCGGCGGCGATGTTTCTGGAGGTGTTGCGATCATGAACCTGCTCGTAACTTTTCTTGTGGCGAAGGTCTACGCCGTGACCGAAGCACCTAAGCTGGACCTCACAAAAGACAACTCGGGCATACCTGATCTAAGCTGGGCGGATTTAGTTGATAATGCTATCACCTGGCTTGCGACAATAGCGGCCTTAGCCGCCTTCGTCGGGATTATCTACTCGGGCTACCTGATGATTACTTCGAACGGCGACCCGGCCCAGATGGCTAAGGCCAAAAGCAACATGATTTGGGCGATCGCCGGGTTCTTGGTGGCAATTTTTGCCTACGTGATTGTTAATTTCGTTATCAGTCTTGGCGAAGGACTGTCCTCATGAATCTGGATCAGGTCTTAAACCTTATACCGCCATGTCTGCGCGGCGACAACGTCATTAACGAGACGGCACTCAATACCTGCGTTATTGGTTCGGTCCAGTACTACATCAACCTACTGCTGATCGTGATCGGTATCGCCGCCTTCTTTTTTCTCGTCTACGGCGGCATCCAAATGGCAACCGCTTTTGGTAACGAAGCCAAGTACACCGCGGCCAAAAATACCGTTTCACACGCGATCATGGGTATTATTATCGCGAGCCTAGCCTACATGATCGTCAGTTTCGTAACCTCATTCTTTGGTGCGGATGCGCCAACTCTCTACAACGAGAAGGGACAGGAAGTAACTAACGACTCCGCGAAAGTTGCGCCGCTAGCCGTCTCGGCCGCGTACACCAAAGACCCTGACCCCAATACTTTAAGTGCGGACGAAATTGCTGCCGTTCGTGGCGGTAGCGGTAGTGCCGGGGAGTCCTTGCCTATTGATGGCAGTGGTAATATTTCGATCTTGCTACACGACCGGGCGGTTTTTGAGGCGAAACTAGTTAGTGACAGCGGAACGCTCGATCTAGATATAAAAGAGTACACCGCCGAAGGCACTACCTACTACTGGGTTCGTAGTTGGGGCAAGGCCACAAGTTACAAGAACGGCAAACTGGTTATAAAACAGAAGGTTGACGGTGTCTTTCATACCCGCGAGGTCAAAATTGAGGTTCCGGACACCCCTTGACATGCTGGCAGCGAAACAGAACAATGGGCTATAGGAGGACTATATGTTAACTAAAATTCACGATCTTATTTTCGTTCACGCATACGCTCAGGGGGTTACCGGCAGCGATTTTCTTAATAAGTTTTCTTTCCAGAAGAGCTCTGGTTCGGCAAGCAGCATTTTCGGCGGCCTCGTTGGTAAAGTCTTAGTCTGGGTCTTGGCAATTATTGCCTTGATCGCCTTCTTCTATCTGATTTTCAGCGGCGTTAAGTACATCACTTCTGGTGGTGACGCGGCGAAAGCAACCGAAGCGCGTAACGGAATCATCAACGCCATTATCGGTATTATCGTGGTTATTCTGGCCTACGTTATTCTGCAGTTTGCCTTCAAGGCTGGCGACGCCTTAGTGGGACCGTAAAGCAAAAATCAAATCTGAAGCGTGTTTAGCCCAACTTCTCGGTTGGGCTAACTAGTCCTTTGGCGATTTTTTCCTGCAAGTCGTCGTTTAGTAACTTGTAGCCCAACTCTTTATAAACTTTCGCGAACTCCCCGAGTGTCGCTTTATTTTTTATGAGCTCAGCAAACTCAATGGACGGCTCCAGAAACTCCGAAATCACAACCCGCCCTTTCTTGCCGGTATTGCCGCATTTGGGGCAGCCCTTGCCGTTACAACTAGCGCAAACCCGACGCACCAAGCGCTGCGCGATAATTAGGCTGATCGCATCGGCCAATAGGTATGTCGGTACGCCCATCTCGATTAACCGGGCGAACGTCGCCGGCGCTGAGTTAGTGTGGAGCGTTGTTAGAACTAGGTGCCCGGTCAGGGAGGCGTTGATAGCGATCTCGGCGGTTTCTTTATCGCGGATCTCCCCGACCAAGATGACGTCAGGATCTTGACGCAAGACGGCTCGCAAGGCCTGGGAGAAATCGAAACCGGCCGCATGGTCAACCTCGATCTGCTCGATACCAGCGATTTTGTACTCGACCGGATCCTCGATCGTGATGATTTTAACGTCAGGCTTGTTAAGCAAGCTTAATACGGCGTAAAGCGTCGTTGTCTTACCGGAGCCAGTCGGGCCAGTGATGACGATGAGGCCGTTCTCGCGCTTGATATTGCGCTCAATGGCCTGCTTCGTTCCCTCAGCGAGCCCCAGGCGCTCTAAGCTCAAAAGCTCCTGGGCGGTCAGGAGACGTAGCTCGATGGTTTCGCCGTAGGTTGCTGGCAAAACATTAACACGAACATCGATCTGGCCTTTACCAACGGCAATCGAGAAACGACCGTCTTGTGGGCCCATCTGTCTATTTAATTTGAGGTGGGCCAGGTTTTTGACCCGACTGAGCAGCAAGTGATACTCGCCGTGATCGATACTGGCGGCATCGAGGAGCTCGCCGTCAACCCTAAAGCGTATACGGACGTGCTCGCTTTGCGGCTCGAAGTGCACATCGGTAGCGTCAAAGGCTAATGCCCCAGAAAGAATAGACTCAAAAAGTTGAGTGATACTTACTCCACCTAGGGCGCTCGCAAAGTCGGTCAGAGTAGCGATTTCTTTAAGGAACTCGTCGATGGACTTCTGCTTGGCCTTAGCGCTTGTATCGCTCGTCCTGCGGACGAGCTTGTCGTATTGGGTCAGGGCGAAGTTGATTGAGCTTAGCGAGCAGACATGCGGCTCAAAGAGAATATTTTTACGATGCCCGATCTCGTTCATCACCTCCGAAAGGCCGACGTTATGCGGGTAAGGCGTAGCGACACGAACGGTATTGCCGAGGCGGTTAAAGGCGATAACCATATTTTTTTTGGCAATAGCGTTCGGGATTATCTCTAAGACGTCGCCGGTAAATGGGTAGTTAACCAGATTAATGTAGGGTAAGTTGTTCTCTTTGGCCACGAGCTGGGTCTGCTCTTCCTCCTTTTTTCGGGAGTACCCATGGATGACAGACTTAATATTTTTCTGGCTCATACAGATATTGTACCGGAACTTCCGGGGCACTTTTGCAATGCGGAGAGGCTGGTAAGTCTCCGCTTCGCTCCGGAAAGCTCCTCCACTACAGTTACGTCGCTAACGAACCCTCGGACGCTGCCCGAGGGTTCGACCAGCCTTACCAAATCACAAAAGCGCCCACACGGGGTGGGCACTTTTGCAATGCGGAGAGGCTGGGATTCGAACCCAGGGTCCCTCTTACGAGAGACAACTCATTAGCAGTGAGCTCCATTCGGCCACTCTGGCACCTCTCCATACGTAAAACTACCGAGGAATTATACCATATAAACCGATAATCCTCCCCCCTCCCCGCGGAGGTTTTTGGCCCTTTGGGGCGTTGCGGACGACGAGCGGGCACGGTTTCCCGAGCATCGAGGGAAGAGCGAGGAGGAGCACGAGAGCCAAGCCGACGCCGGCGGCGAGGACTCGTACCCAAGGAGTAAAAACCTTCCCCTAAACCCTTGACTTCTAACCTGTTACATGGTAGAGTTGCCGCAACACTCAACGGGTGAAGAACGCCCGTGAGGGCGCACCCGAAATTGAGGGGAAAAAACTATGAAGAGACTCGCAATCCTATTCGCCATCGTGCCGATGTTCGCATCGGCCCAGAACCTGGAGGAGCTCCTGAATAAGGAGAACCTCACAAGCCTTGGCGCGGATCTCATTCGCCAAGCCGTCTCCTCCAAGAAGAATAGAGACGTTCTCAGCAAGGTCAACGAGGAGCTGAATATGAATCAGCCCGCCCTCGACCTTCGTGGCCGCAGCGTCCTCACGCGGATCCTGCGAAACGATATGCAGGAGAGCATTTCTTCCCTGGATGACGCTTGGCTATTGGGCGACATCCGCTACACGTTGACAGACTCTCGCGTTGGCGCCAGTGGCGCTTTCGACGAAAAGGAACTGGAGGAGTTGACCGAGTACTTCAACAAGGTCAACAAGAACCCGTTCGTTCGTCCGTCAACAAAGTTCCCCAAGGGAAAGGATGGTGAGCTGGAAGCACCGACCGTTCAGCTAGACGTTTCGGTCAGGTTCCTGCGCTCTCCGTCGGAGTTCCGGGCCTTCGTCGGCTCTGGGTTTCGAGGTGGCGTCAATGTCGACTTCACTGACAACCTCAGCTACGTCGGTAAGATCTACCAGATCAGGCCGCTACGAGGCGGCAAGGCGGGCAACGTGGTTGCGACCTATAAGGTCATCGGTCGCGGTATAGCAGCCCGACGCCGTTCCGGCGAGATATGGGATCGGCTTTTCGGCGCTGGTGCTGATTACGAAGCTGACTCCCAGGCACTGGCCGATGCGAATGCGGCCGACGACTCGACGAATCAGATTCTCGCAGTTCTTGCCAAGAAGACCCGCGAGTTTCACGACCGCCGCTAACGCGGCACCAAGGCCCAGCCGGCCATCATACCGGCTGGGCCTTCGCTTTATCCTTGACAGGGGCAAGTGATAAACGTTTACTTAATGACAAGGCTGTCTTGATTAATTCGGGCGGCCAAAAGCTTTTTGTCCTTTACGCAAACTAACAGAGGAGCCGTTCCTTCGGGAGCGGCTTCTTTGTTACCCTTAATTTTAGGTTCGTCTACTGGTAAAATATGGGGGCTTGTTTTTGGAGAGGTGCCAGAGTGGTTGAATGGGACGGTCTCGAAAACCGTTGTGCCCGCAAGGGTATCGTGGGTTCGAATCCCACCCTCTCCGCAGCGTTCGGTGGACGAAACACTACTTGACATGTTTGAGCCAGGAAAAAGTCCTCGGTGAGTTCGAAGAACTACTCTAAGATATCTCTAAGATTTTCTTCTCAAGCCCAGAAAAAGTTCAATTCTCAATGAGGCGCGCAGCAAACTTCTCATTTGGCATACAGAGCGTTAAGATTAAGGAGATGTCCTCAAGGGTGAAGTCACTATTAATCGCTTTGATGATCCTAATAGGCGTAATCTCGTTTTTTACTTTTATGTATCTGAAAGCATCCCCAGAAATTAACACACCGTCAAAAGCATCCTTATCAACATATTCTGGCTCCGGTTTTGAATTCAGTTATAACTCAGAGTGGGTACATAAATCATTTCTTGAATTGCATGGAGCTAGTGTGGCGCCTCCTGTTGATATCGCGCAATCGCTTCCGGAAGTTTTTCTTACCAAAGCACAACTTGAGGAATTTGATCCGAATAGCACGGACAGTATCAGAGATTTCAGTGAAGTATCGGTGGTTTTAGGTTCTGGTGATGTTGAAACTGGAACGAAGGAAGCCAGCGGTCTCAAATGCAGCGATCATGGGCTTCCAGTTACTACCGACTCCCCGGACTTATCGCGTGTGAAGCACATTACTGTGTCTGACATGCCTGCTCTTGGTGTTGAGTCATTACCATGTCAGCAACAGTTCTATACAGTCATTATCCAGATTGGCAGTGGTTTTTTGTCGTTGGATTTTGAGAAAACAAGCTCGATCGAGTCATTATCCCCCGATCAAAAGATAATAGTAAACACTTTCAAACGAACTTAACCATGTTTGTCGAAGAAAAGCCACGACCCGCTATCTCGCGAATCCCAATCAGTATGTTTGCTCATTCATGGCAAGGGATAACGGTGGGGCTAGCAGCAACCGCATTTGTATTACTTGAGCTTAATAACAGGACTGGCCTAATAATTCTGTATTGGCTAGCGGTTGTAGTTGCCATAATTAATCCATTCATTGCAGTCCTCTCGATCATCTGGCTGGGGTTGAAGGAAAAATCCGATATTCTTGCGCAACCAGGCAAGAGATACCCGCCAATTAGGCTCTTTATATGGATATTTGGATCGATCCTGGTGGGGATTGTGGTGGCGTTTGTAAGTATAATTCTGCTCGCCTTGGCGGGAAATCCTTAGCCAAACTGCTCATAAATATGAAGACACAACTTCTCAAGAGAAGTAGTCAACCTTTGTTTCTTAGTAGCAACAGAGTTCGGACTTTGGTTCGGTTTGCCCGCATCGTTTCGTCCAATGAACTACATTTGACACGCCGAACCGAGAACACGACTGTTTGGAGTTCGCAGACTCGACATCTGGAAATTTGTCTTCAACCTGATAGAGAGTTCGAATCCCAGCCCATCAACTTGAACCTGGTCGCTTCAATTGATAAGATTCGTTCATCTTCGAAGGAGGTCTTCACGATGCCCGAAGAGTTGACAGAAGAAGAATGGGCGGCGGCGATCATTATTGCCTATGAGTCGGGCAAAGGTCTGACAGACGATGCCAAGAAAGAGCTGGCTCAACGACTGTCTAAAGACAGAGCCACCCGCTCTAAGATCCGAGAGATCCTGATCCAGGAAGGCTACGGCCCTGTGCTAGGCCTTTCGTAACTCACACTGAGAAGGCCTGGTCGATCGAAACGACCAGGCCACCTTTCTGTTACAAAGTTAGGTAGATGCAGTCTAGACAAGATGAAGAATAAGCGGTCGAACCGAAAACGACAAAGGAGGGTGGACAAGCTCTACGTTGGCGAGGATCGCCAAGAAGAGCTGATCGACATCATTCTTCAGTGCTTCGTTCGTGAGCAAGGGGGCGACAAGAAGTCATCCGAGCCAAACTCTTCGTAGATTCGAAGACAAAGCTTGCCGAGGTCCTTTTGTTTCTTTCTTGCAACAGAGTTCGGACTTTGGTTCGGTTTGCCCGCAAGTTTCTGCTAGCATAGGCTTATGGCTGTTAAAGCTCGTCGTCACCACAAAAAGAGTCCCTCGAGGCATCAAGCGGAATCCCCAGAGTATGATCTAACTTTTTCCGCTAAAGACTTTCCCCATCATCCGAAAAATCACTTCTGGTACATCGGTATCGGCCTGCTAGCTTTTGCGTTGCTCGCTGCGCTCTACCGTTCGGGGGAGTACCTGCTCATGGCGGTTGTTGTCGCGACAGTTATCGCCGTCTTCCGCCTGGCACCGCTTGAGCCACAGACGCGCCAGGTTAAGTTCGATCACCGCGGCCTGACGTGGGGCTCGGAGTTCTATCCCTACTTCCGATTGAGGGCTTTCTGGATCGCCGAGACCAACACTAGCGCGAAAATTTATATCGAACGACTTAATCTGTCCTCAACGTTGCATTTTGTCGTTCCTGATAGCCGCCTTGATGAGCTAGTAATCTTCCTGGCTGATTACTTGCCATGGCACCACCACCGCAACGAGCCGATTTCAGAGCGCCTGAACCGCTTAATGCGCTTTTGAGGCCTCTAGCCAGTACCGTTTCAAGCCGTCTTGCCAGGTAGGCATCACGAAGAATTTTTGTAGCTTGCTCGTGTCAAGCACTGTCTCGGGTGGTCGCATTGCCGCGGCGGGGAATTCTTCCGAAGAGCCGCTCTTTACCCTGGTCTTCAGCTCGGCTAGCTGGAACAGCTCACGGACTAACTCGTAGCGGCTAGCGCTACCACTGTTGACGGCATGAAACAGGCCGGTTTGCCCCTGGTCTATCAGAGCCATGATCGCTCGAGCTAGGTCGGCAGTGAACGTTGGCGAACCCTTTTGATCAGCGACGACAGTCAGCTCGTCGTTTGTTTTGGCTAGTTCGAGCATCTTCGAAAGGAAGTTGGGCCCTTTTGGGCCGTGCAGCCAGGCGGTGCGAACGATTAAGTATTTTGCGCCACTCTCGGCGACCATCTGCTCGCCGGCGAGCTTGGTTTTGCCGTAGACATTCAACGGGTTTGGCGTATCGGTTTCAGCGTAAGGCTCGCCTTTGTGGCCGTCAAAAACGTAATCGGTTGAAACCTGAACGAACAGCGCTCCTAGCCGGTGAGCTAACTTGGCCAAGCGCCCTGGCGCCTCAGCGTTAACGGCGCGCGCTACTTCCTGCTCTGATTCGGCACGATCAACATTAGTGAAGGCGGCGCAGTTCACAATAACCTTCGGGCGCATCTGGGCGATTACCGCATCGTCCGCTGGATTGGTAATATCCCAGTCCGGGTACGACAATTTTTCTGCTTCCGGCAGCATCCCCGAAAGTTCCGAGCCAAGCTGGCCGTCTGAACCGAGTATTAAGATCGATCGCGGCTCAATGTTCATCGCTACTGCCCACGCTGCTTGTAGGCGGCCTCAACGGCCTCTTTGTGCTCTTTCCACCATGATTCGTTCGCTTTGTACCACTCGATTGTGGCGAGTAACCCCTCACGGAAGTCGGCATATTTCGGCTTCCAACCTAACTCCTGGCGCAACTTGGTGGAATCGAGCGCGTAACGCATGTCATGTCCGGGTCGATCGTTAACGTGGTCGTACCAGTCTTTCGGCTTGCCCATCAACTCGAGAATCAGCTCCACTACTTCTTTACCGCTACGTTCATCGCCAGTGCCGATCAGGTATGTTTCGCCAGTCTTACCTTGCTCTAAGATTAGGTGGACCGCGGCGTTATGGTCGTCGACGTGCGTCCACTCCCGAACGGCAGCGCCCGTACCGTAAAGCTTCGGCTTTAACCCAGAGAGAATATTAGTGATCTGTCGGGGAATGAACTTCTCGATATGTTGGTACGGCCCGTAGTTATTAGCGCAGTTGGAGATCGTGGCTTGAACCTCGAACGAACGTTTCCAAGCGCGCACTAGCAAATCAGAGCCAGCCTTGGTGCTAGAGTACGGGCTAGACGGATTGTACGGCGTTTCGAGGGTGAATTTCACCTCAGGCTGATCGAGCGGCAAATCGCCGTAAACCTCGTCGGTTGAGATGTGGTGTAGGCGCTTACTATGCTTGCGTACAGCCTCCAGGATCGTGTAGGTGCCGATGATGTTTGAATGAATGAACGGCGAAGGGTCGCGCAGTGAGTTGTCGTTATGACTCTCTGCTGCAAAGTGAACTACCGTATCAACGTTCTTAACAAGCCGGTCCATCAGCCCTTCGTCGCAGATGTCGCCCTGGACGAACTCAATCTTCCCTTCCACATCTTTTAGGTTGGCGCGGTTACCAGCGTAGGTCAGCTTATCAACAACGCTTATCCGGTGGTCGGGATAGTTTTTCAGGGTGTAGTGAACAAAATTAGCTCCAACAAACCCCGCGCCGCCGGTGACAAGAATTTTCATGAGGCGTTGTACTCAAAATAGGCCCCGTCTTTGTCGAACCTCGGCGCCGCTAGATCTTTCGGCAGCAAAAGGGGGTCTTTTATTTTCCAGTCGATATTAAGCGTCGGGTCGTTCCAAATAATAATCCGGGCTGATTCGAGGCTGTACTCGCCACCAGTCATTTTGTAGTAGACGTCAGTGTCGTCCTCAAGGGCAATAAAACCGTGAGCAAAACCCGGCGGAACCCACAGGGCGCATCCGTTGTCTGCTGTTAACTCCGCGCCCACCCAGCGGCCAAACCACGGCGAGTCCCGGCGCAGATCCACGGCCACGTCGAGTGCTTTGCCGCGCGTTACTCGAACAAGTTTCCCTTGAGTGTGCGGCGGTAGTTGATAGTGCAGCCCCCGTAAAACACCTTTTGCCGAACGAACGAAGTTGTCTTGAACGAAGTCGGTGGCGATATTATTTTTAGCGAACTCGGATCGCTTGAAGGTTTCAGTTAAAAAACCACGCTCGTCCTTGAAAATATCGCTTTCGACAGCGACAACATCAGGAATCTCAAGGCGTTTGAAACTGAAGGCCATTATGGTTTGAGCGGCGGTTCAGCGGCAACTTTATTTAAATACAAGCCGTAGCCGCTTTTGTTTAGGGGCTCAGCCAAAGCTTGAAGCGCCTCAGCGTTAATAAAGCCCATATGGTAAGCGACTTCCTCGATGCAGCCGATCTTAAACCCGGTGCGCTTCTCGATCGTCATAACGAACTCCCCAGCTTCTAGCAGAGAGTCGTGCGTCCCGGCATCAAACCACGCAAAGCCACGGCCGAGTAAGGTGACATGGAATTTACCGCGCTTTAAGTAATCGTTCATGACGCTCGGAATCTCTAATTCCCCGCGGGCCGACGGCTTAACTTGGCGCGCTACCTGGCTAACCTGGCCGTCGAACATATACAGGCCGATCGAAGCGTAATTAGACTTTGGCCGCTCCGGCTTCTCTTCGATCGAGAGGACGTTGTGTGCCTCATCAAATTCGACGATGCCGAAGCGGTGCGGGTCGCTGACGTAATAGGCGAAGTTATGCCCGCCGCCATCTTTCTCGATACTGCGCCTAGCCTCGCGCAGCATCTTAGTGAAGCCGTGGCCGTAGATGATATTGTCTCCCAGCACCATGGCGACTGGCTTGCCGTCGATAAACTTTTCACCAACGATGAAAGCATCAGCCAAACCACGCGGTTTATCTTGGGCGGCGTACTGTATGTGCAAACCGAACTGGTTACCGTCGCCAAGAACCGCTTGAAAACGTGACAAATCTGTTGGGGTCGAGATGATGAGGATCTCGCGGATGCCCGCTAACATAAGAATCGACAGCGGGTAGTAGATCATCGGCTTGTCGTAAATCGGCAGCAGTTGCTTGCAAACTGGCAGCGTGACTGGATAAAGCCGGGTGCCTGATCCTCCAGCGAGGATAATTCCCTTCATTGTTTTCTACCTTAACGGAATTTACCGAACCTGTAAATCAGTTTATAATCTTTCTATGAGAGTTCTAGTCACTGGCGGGGCTGGCTTCACTGCGAGCAAAGCGAGCAGAAAACCAGCTCGAAAGGCTGGCACATGAGAGTTTTAGTGACGGGCGGAGCTGGTTTTATCGGTAGCCATGTTGTCGATTTGCTGCTTGAGAACGGGCACGACGTCAGCGTTGTCGACAACCTCGTTTCCGGTAAAGAGGCCAACGTTCCCAAGGGCGCTAAATTCTACAAGGCAGATATTAAAGATGCCTCGGCCTTGAGGAAGATTTTTAAAAACGCTAAACCAGAGGCGGTACTGCATTTTGCCGCCCAAAAATCGGTCACTCACTCTGTCAAAGACCCGGTTTACGATGCCGAGGAGAATATTATCGGCACCCTGACGCTCGCTGAGGTGGCGCGGGAGTTTGGCGTTAAACGTTTTCTTTTCGCCTCTACTGGCGGCGCGCTTTACGGCGAGACGCCGAGTCCAGCCAAGGAAGACTGGCCGGCTTTGCCGGAATCGCCTTACGGCATTGCTAAATTGGCGATAGAGCATTACTTACGTTTCTACGCTGGCACTCACGGCTTTCAAGCCACGGTACTGCGCTTGGCGAATGTCTACGGTCCGCGTCAGGATCCACAGGGCGAAGCAGGCGTGATGGCCATTTTCTGTACCCGCGTCAGGGACGACCAACCGCTAACCGTTTACGGGGACGGCAAGCAAACGCGCGACTACGTTTATGTTAAAGATGTTGCTAGAGCCTTCCTCTCGGCGCTTGAGGCGACTGATAATTTGACCGTCAATATCGGCACCGCGATTGAGTCCTCGGTTCTCGACCTAACCTCAATTTTAGCGAAAGTGGCCGGCAAAACCGTGCGGCTCAACCACGAAGCGCCTCGCCCAGGCGAGCTGCGCCGCAGCGTATTAGACTTTACCAAAGCCCAACAGCTGCTAGGCTGGCAGCCTAGTTACGAGCTCGAGAAGGGCATCGAAGAGACTCACCGCTCATTCGTCGACGGCATTAGCGCTCCGTAACTAACTGTCGACTTTTCTAGGGAGGGCGACGTGCTAGTATAGAGACGAGTAATGAGAAAACTGACCTACGTGACCCTCACGTTGCTTATGGTGGTCTCCCCGCTTTTTTGGTGGACCGAGAAGGCGCACGCCGCCTTCGATAAAACGAACATTATTTCGGACTCTATCTACCTCGATAAAAGCACGATGAGTGCGGCTGACATCAATAGTTTTCTTGCGTCCCAAGGCTCCGGTTACGCCAGCTATGTAATCCCCGAGTACATCACCGTGGCCTATCCAGTCGGTCAGGGAACGTGGGGATACGTCTCGGTTCGTCAATGGAACGATAGCTCGGGCGCAACCTTCTTTGGGAAGACGGTTGCTCAACTGATCTACGACGAGTCGCAAGAGCACAATATTAACCCCCGGGTAATTCTGACGACCCTCCAAAAGGAAAGCTCAGCAGTCACCGAGAATATTCTTGGGCAACCGAGGGACCAATGGGCGATGGGTTATGGCTACCCCGATCATATGGATAACTGTTTTGATACCGGCAACAACTGCTCACAGCAAGAGATAGACGAATACCGTAACCGGGCGATCGATTACGGCGGGGTTGGCCAGCAGATTGCCTACGCGACCTCTTGGTTTCAGAGGTGGTACAACCACTTCAACGGTAAAGACCTAACGGTTACCATCGGTGGCGATACCTTTCTCTGCGTGACGGTAGCGACGCGGGTTCTGTATTACTACACGCCGCATATCTCTGGTAACCAGAATTTCTATAATATTTTCAACGGATGGTGGGGCGATCCGACACTACGCTTGAGCTACGACGACACGAGTCCGTTAGAGTCGGTAACCTTTAATAGCAGTGCCCACATCACCGGCAGCAAACATGTTGATTCGGAAGTCTTTATCGGCAGCGAGCGAATAGCAAGTACCGGTAGTTACGAGTGGGCGAAAGACTTCAACCTTTCCGTCGGCGCCAATGACGTTGTCGTCAATTACAAGCGTTCTGGCAATACCGTTGCTCAGAAGGTCGTCAAGATCACTCGTTATAAAGACGCCGATATTAACGGGGATAGCCGAGTCGATCTACTCGATCTGTCGGTCTTGGCCAATAACTACGGGCTTAAGGAAACGGCGGAACCGATGTCCAACCTAAACCCGACGGTTGATAACGAAGTTAACCTGCTCGACGTCTCGATATTCGCTAATAAGTGGGAGGGATGAGAATAATGCAAAGCCTAAAATGCAAAAGCCAAAGTGACACTGTAGAATTAGGATTGATGAAGAAGTTTTTTACCGCTTTTCTCGTCGGCCTAGTTGGCTTGTCGCAACTATTTTTTGCTAGCCCGGCGTTTGCCGCTGGTTCGATTACGCCGAGCGGCGGCGGCAAATTTGTCACCGGGCAAACTTTCACCATTACAGTTAAAGCTGGCGGGACGACTTTCGATTCACTGCAGGGCACAATAAAAGTTAGCGGCGTTGCTGAACTGGTCTCCTTTAGCGCTGGCTCAGCCACGTGGCTACCGGGTAAGTCGCCCGGCAATAACAACCAGTTTGTCGGTATTGTCAGCCCAACGAGCAGCCTGACGGTGGCGACCATTAGGCTAAAAGCTAACAAGGAAGGCTCCGGCTCCGTCTCGGTTTCCGGCGTGCGTTTGGCCCGATCTGGGAGCGAAGTTGGTACGGGCGGCGGCAGCACTAGCTACACTATCGGCCGAGCGCCGACGCCTCCGGGTAATGTCGAGGTTAGCTCTTCAACCCACCCTGACCAAAACCAGTTCTATGGTGCCACGACCGCGATTCTGACCTGGAAACCGCCGGCTAACGGCGCGACCGGCTACTCGGCATTAATGGACCAAGCGGCGGAGACGGTTCCGGCAACGAGCATTAGCACTACCGAGACGTCGGCGACATTTCAGAATCTGTCGCTCGGCACCTACTACTTCCATATCCGGGCTTTAAACGGCGACGGCTGGGGGCCAACCACGCACTTCAAGATCAATATCAAAGAAGAACTCAACCCGTCGCTCAACGCCCCAGTGATTACGGCTGTCGAGCGGACGGGGACATTTGTTAACGATGTTGAAAAAGGCACCGTTAGCGGCTTCAAGGTTAAGGGGATTACTGCCGGCCTGACAGGCTTCACGGTTAATCTCGTCTTCACGCCCGGCGATAAATTGCCGCCAGCCCAGATTCTATCGGCGCTGCTTGATCCTAACGGCGGCTGGGAAATTATTTTCGACCAACCGATCCCGACTGGGTTCTACGCGGTTATCACGCGAGCTAAAATGGACAAGGTTGTCACTCCTGACTCAGCACCGACAATGATTGAGGTGAGCGTTGCCAATGGTGGCACGGCCAAAATTATTACCAGCGACGATTTGCCAAAGCCCGACTTGACGGTCTCGGTGGCGGGCGTCACCTTCTCGACCCAGAAGCACCTTTGGGTCAGCGTGGCCTTAATCATCCTCTTTGCCGTCCTTGTCACCGCATTGGCGTATGTCTTGAGGCTCTTCTACAAGCGTTGGAAGCAGAAAAAATCAGCAAAAACCTCGCCAGCAAGCTCGCCGTCTAAACCGATCAGTAGACTCTGAGGCGTAAGCTGGCCAACGCGCTGGCTAACCGATATATTCTAGGGGCGACATGATTGACCAGCTAGCCAACTTGGCAGTTTTCCTACTCCCTTTCGAGCGTCTCCCGTCGTTTGATTTTGCGGGTGTTACCCTGAGGCTGAGCACTCTCGTTATTCTAGTTGGGGCATTACTGATGCTCCCGCGACTACGACAGTTTTCTTGGAAACTCAGCCTGCTTGATAAAACAATTATCGGCTTCTACGTTGTGGCGGTAATCTCGCTGACTCAAGCAACTGACTTGAAGAGAGGGCTGATGGTCTTAGGGTTCCTAACCTACGTCCTCGTGGTCTACGCGTTTCTCAGTCGCGTATGGCGCAAGGTACTAACCCCGGCCAAGCTTCAGAAGCTCATCGTTGTGGCTGGAGCTGTTACCGCCGTATTTGGGCTGTACCAGTTTTTTGGTGACGCACTTGGATTAGCGCGGCAGTACACTGGCCTGGGCGAACTTTATACTTATCACGTTTTTGGCTTCCCACGAATCCAGTCGACCGGTCACGAGCCGTTGTATTACGCCAATTTTCTTCTCCTGCCCATCTTGTTACTGATGAGCCAATACCTCCAAGACGCTAAGTCGCTCGGGCGATGGAATCTTGCGGCACTGGTGTTATTGCTAACAGTGATGGTCCTGACTCTGTCACGTGGGGCCTACCTTGGCTTGATCGCCGGCAGCTTGATACTGCTTGTTGCGCTTTGGCGGCAGACGAGCTGGCGCCGGGTGCTGCAATCTATCGGCTACGTGGCGCTGTCGTTCGGAATTGCTGTCGCCCTGATTCAGCTAGTGACGACGCTAGGCAACACTACGGGACGCGGTTTCCTGAACTTTGCCGATCAGGCGACAATCCAAGACTACGGCAAAGGCGAGTCGACCAACCTACGCATCGACCGCTACAAAGAAGCGATCCGCCAGTTTAAAGAACAGCCACTACTTGGCGCGGGCTTAGGTCAGTACGGCGTCGTTTACGCACCCCCGAAAGATATCGCCCGCCACGGCTATCCGATTGTTAACAACCAGTATCTTGAGACGGCGGCAGAAATGGGTTTGGTGGGCGTTATCGCCTTGATGGCCGTTGTCGGGATGGCGATTACTCAACTGGTTCGCTCTCTAAAACGTCGCAGCAGTTATTTCACTGCAGGACTGCTGGCTATACTTATTGCCATTGGCGTCCAGTACAACTTTTTCTCGACAATTTATATCTATCATATCTGGGTTCTCCTGGCTCTGATCGAAGCGGCTACTTTCAAGGGGGCAGAAGATGTTTGATCGAGCCCTTCAGTTGGCGACGCTACTAATCCCGTTCTACTTTTTTCGCTTCACGATCGGCGTGCCGACAAATATTTTCGAAGTAGCATTGGCTTTAGCGATAGTCGTCCTGCTCGCCGAAAGGGCAAGATCGCAGCGACCTTTAAGTGGCCTACCCTGGGCCGTTTGGTTCTTCCTGGCCGCGGCTACCCTAAGCCTACTGCTAAACGGTCTCGACACCGTGGCGCTAGGGATTTGGAAGGGGTGGATTGTGGTGCCGGTACTTTACTTCTGGCTGGTAAGAAACCTTCATTCGACGAGCCGACTAGCGCTCTTAGGCAAACCGTTCTGGTTGGGGCTACTGGCGGTGCTGCTGTGGGCTTCTCTCCAAAAATTAGGGTTGGTTACGACAGCTTTTTACCAGGTGGGCGACCCCTCGTTTGATCAGTACCTGAGTTCGGGGCGGCTGTTTGGGCCGTTTGAGTCGCCGAATTATCTGGCGATGTATCTCGTGCCAGCGTCGTTTTTAGGCGCTTACTTCGTGCTAAGAGACAGACAGAACCTGAAGCTCTGGGCGGCTATCTTGGTTGTGGCGGGGGTTGCCGTCTACTGGGCTGGATCTAGAGGAGGGTTACTAGCGCTCGGTGCCGCCGCCGCCCTAGGTTTAGGCGTGACTTACTTTCCGTGGCGCCGCCTACCGTCTAGCGCCGCGATCCTGGTTGGTCTAGGGGCAATCTCAGCTAGCATCTGGCAAATTATTGTCGGCCCAGATAACCTTCGCCGTGAGATCTACAGCTACAGCCTAGCGCTGATTAAAAGCAACTGGCTAACTGGAATTGGTCTCGGCAAGTTTCAGGAAAAAGTTGCCGAGGTTAGTGGCGACAACAGCCATTTCACGGAGTTTGGTTTGCGCTATGCCTTGCACGCTCATAACGTTTATCTGCAATTTATCCTAACGATGGGTATCCTAGGACTGTTTAGCTGGTTAGTGGTCATTGTTCAGTTCTTTCTCGCCCTTACGCGTCAACGCCCGCTCTTCCTGAGTCTTGGTGCCGCGATGATGGCCATCCTTATTCATGGGCTATTTGATACGACCTACTTCAAGAATGATCTGGCTGTGCTGTTCTGGCTTACGGTAGCCCTATCCCCTGTCTGGCAGAACTCTAACCAGCCGCCTCAAGCAATAGCTGCCGCACCCCGTTAGCGGTCTTGGCCCAGTCGAAATTAACCGCTTGCTCGGCGGCTTTTTTGCCCAGACTTGATACGAGCGTGTCGTCAGTCAGAAGCCGGCTTATGGCTGAGGAGATGGCGGTGATGTCGGTCGGTTCAACAAGTAGACCGCCGTCGCCAATGACCTCTGGGAGACTGGAGACGTTACTACTTAATACGGCCGCCCCGCATGCCATCGCTTCGAGTGGCGGTAGGCCAAACCCTTCGTAGAGCGAGGGGAAAATAAAGGCGCGGCAGTTCCGGTAGAGCGCTGGCAGCTCAGCGTCTGCGACCCGACCGACCAAACGAACCTGTCGCTCATTGGCTGCTGCTTCGACAATCGCTTCGTAATGCCAGCCCAAGCCGCCGGCAACGATAAACGGGAATCGTTGCTTCATCTTGCTAGGTAAGGCCTGGTAGGCGGTTATGGCTCTAGCTAAATTTTTTCGCGGTTCAATCGTCCCAACGTAGAACAGATACTGACCCTTCTCTAAATTGTGCTGCTTTAGGACAGCCTCATCGCCTTCGGCGGGCTGGGAGTGGTAAGGCTTGTGGTCGTAGCCAAGGTAATCAACGCTAATCTTTGATCCCGGGACACCAAACAACCGTTCTAAGTCGTTTTTTGTCGATTGACTGACCGCCGTGATCCGCCGAGCTTTGTTACAAGCGTAGCCGAGCAGGAACCGCTCGCTTATGAGCGTCTTCAACGCGGGTCTTGCTTCAGGGGTAGTGAATATCGCCAGGTCGTGAACTGCCTGGACGACAGGGATTCGTGAGAAGACGGTGGTCAGATAGCCCGTCGGCGAGAATAGTACCTTGCAGCCACGCCGCTGGGCGTCACGGGCGAGCCAGAGCTGCCTCAGGCCAGCTGTGCCGCCGATAATGACGCTCTCAAAGTTCGCGCCTAACTCTAACTCCAGGGGCTGCTTACTGTAAATTACGTAATCGTTGTCGTGGTCGAGTTTGCTTAGCTCGCGAATAATTTCACGGATGTAACGACCCTTGCCAGCGCCGTGAGAGACAGCTTCTCGCCCATCGATAGCGATCCGCACAGAGCTCGTCATCGGCCGGTTTGTTCGTAGACTGCCCGTGTTGCCTCGGCGCACTCTTTCCAGGTGAATTTCTTCGCCTGGTTGATGCCGCGTTCAGAAAGCTCTTGCTGCTGGGAAGGCGAGTTGAGCACCGAAACAAGAGTTTCTGTCCACGCCTTGGCGTCAGTTGGCGGCATCAAGATGCCGCCGCTCCCAACAATCTCAGGCATCGAGGAGCTGTTGCTGCTTAGGACCGGCACGCCGCAGGCCATTGCTTCGAGCGGCGGCAGGCCGAAGCCCTCGTAAAGCGAAGGGAAAGCAAAGACGTTGGCGGCGTTATAGAGCGTTGGCAGCTCCTCGTCGGGGACGTAGTCGGTAAACACGACTTCATCGTTCAGCTTTAGCTCGTCTACCAGTTCGAAAAGCGGTTGATAAAACCAGCCCCGCTTACCAGTAATGACCAGCTTGGCCGGGTTCTTGAGGCGCGAACGAGACTCGGCGAATGCTCTGATCAGAAACTGTAGGTTTTTCCTCGGTTCAAGCGTCCCGACGTGGAGAATCACCTGGCAGTCTGTTAGCTTGAATCGCTCTCGGAACTTCGTTAGCTCGCTGCCGGACTTCTTCGGGTGGTAGCGCTCATCAACTCCTTCGTAGATCACCGTAATTTTTTCCTCCGGTAAGCGGAGCAGGCGGATGATATCTTTCTTGGTGTGCTGACTGATGGCGATGATATGGTCAGCCCAGCGATAGGAGTACGGCATCCACTTACCAAAGAACTGACGTGACCAGAAGGTAATGTTGTGACCATAGATTATAGAGATCAGGTCATGAATCGTTACGACGGTTTTGCCTGAGTAGAGAATCGGCACAGAAAAGCACGGCTGATGTAGGACGTCGGCTTGAGCCCGTTTAGCTTCGCGCGGGAAAAGCACTTGGTCCCACCAGAACCGGTGCGGCATCGAAAAGTCGGCCTCGGTTTGCGGGCGGATAAAGCAGTAGTCATTGTCGTGGTCGGTTAGGCTCAGTTGGTTGACTAGGCTTGAGACGTACGAACCAAACCCGGTTTTCTTGCCAACGGTTGTCTGGGTATCGACGGCAATACGCATCAATTACTTTCTACCCTGTTAGGCCGGCGCGGTCCAATGCCGCCAACCAACCCGCAAGCCATAGCGAGCAGCGTATAAAATGCTAAGCCGAGAAGCCCGGCGATGACGACATGGACTTGGTCGCGGATCAGGTAGAGGAAGACGCCCAAGAAGGCTGAAAGTATGCCAGCGAGCCAAAGCGAACGTAGACGCGGGACGAAACCAAGGCGTCGCCTTAGAATCGCCGTACCGAAACCGACGACGATTAGTTCAGAGATGATCGTGACGGTTGCGGCGCCGACGTAGGTTAGGATCGGGATGAAAATCAAGTTGAGGCCAATGTTAACGACGCTATTGGCTAGGTTGCTGGCTATAAGCTGCTTCTGGGCGCCTTGGGCAACGATTGCCGAAAAGAAAAAGTTACCTAAGAAAGCGATACCAACCGCCACAGCTAGAATCTGCAGGGTGATGGCAGCGGTCATCGGCTGATTGAATAAGGTAATGGTGGAGGTAGTCAGGAAGCTCTCCTCCCCCTTAGTCGTGAAGTGAATAATCGGTCCGGCCAAAACGATCGTACTGACGGTGACACCCCAGCCAGCAACGACAAGAAGGTCGAACGCCTTCTGCAGCACTACTTTTACTTTATCCATGTTCGCTTCATGAATTAGCCGCGACAAGTCGGGGAAAACAGCGCCCATAAACATCGCCGGGAAGGCTAGCAGGATCTCGATGACTCGATAAGGAGCACCGTAAATGCCGACGTCCGTTGCCGGCTTCAAGATTGAAAGGATAACCGAGTCGATTTTAAAGTAGATGATACTAAGAAGAATGCTAAGGCCGAGCGTGGTATTCTCCCGCATAATTTCTTTCCAGAGGCCGCGATCAAAGCCAAAGCGCAACCGCGTGTAGCGGCGGACAAACAGCCCGTTGAGAAGAAAAACAATTAGCCCTCCTGAGAGTGAGCCGATAACGATCGGCAGTAAGTCCATGCCGGAGCGGATTACTAAGAAAACAACAATAAGCGAGCCAATGCGCCCGACGACCTCGTTAATAACCGGGTAGTCCATGCGCTGATTGGCCTGAAAGACGCCGATTAGGGTGTTAGAGATGCTGACCCAAAGGCTAGAAAGAGCAACTAGGACAATACCGTAACGCACGACAGGGTCGTAGTTAGGGATTGTGAACGCCAAGATCGAGCCGATGGCGACGACGCCGAGCGCAAAAAGTGTCCGGATAGTTAAGACGTTGGCGGTTATTTTTTCGGTCTGATCTTTGTCTTTAGAAACTTCACGCACCAGGTACCAAAAGAAGCCAAAGTCGGCCATGGCGCCGAAGAAAGTGATGTAGGCAAAGATAGTGGTATAGCGGCCGTAGTCGTGAACGCCCAAACGCTCGGCGATAAGGCGGGTGGTAATAATCGCTAGTATCGCTACGGCAATTCGGCCAGCGAACTGGACGGTAGTGTTGTACGCTACGCGACGGGCGATTGGACCGTTTTCATTCATCAGGTAAGCCTATCTTACCCAAAATCTCCCTTTTCTGTAGGGGTCCCTATGGTTTATTAGCGATGAGCTTAGCAAATACGTCAAACGACGGCCGCTTGGCGTCAACCGTACAAGTCTTGTCGGGATTTCGCTTTAGGGAGACGAGGCCCATACGGCCGTAGTCCTTATCTAGCGAGTCGCACTGGTCGACAAGGGTGAAGATGAACAGCCCGCTAACTTTGGGTTGAGCCTTGAGATTAGTACCGACTGCCTGAATGTAACTGGCCTGGGCGGCCGTATTGCCGTCTAGCGCGCCCTCGCGGCGGTTAAGTTCAACAACCCAAAACTCTTTGTTATAGCGACTCAAGTACTCCGGAATGTTGAAAGTTGTGCCTCCCTGCTTCACCACTAGATCTTCGCCCATATCTGAGTACCAGTTCCAGCCTATAATCTCAAAGTTAACCTTATCTTCAATGAGGCGGTCGATGACACCCGTGCCGAGCCAGTTGGCGCTAATAATGCGCTTTGCCGCCGGATCGCCTTGGGCCACCCCGTCGCTCAGGCCGCGGAGCCACTCTTTGAAGATCCCGTATTTCTTCTCGTCGTAGTCAGTTTTAGCCTGTCCTGAAAGTCCCTTCTTAATCGCGACGCCAGAGGCTTCGTTGGCTAGTTGATAGTAGGGCACCCTGCCTTTGTAACGGCCGGCAACACCTTTGCCGACCTCGACTGCGATAGCGTAAGTGGCTTGTCCCCAAAAATCTTCTAACGTCGGCTCGATAATCAACGTGGGGCGCAAGTGACGTTCAAGCGACAGGTTAACGAAGTCGTCGTCTACCTCCGGAACGAACTCAACATTAGCGCGCGAATCAGTTGCGCCCAGCTCCTTAAGGAGATCAAGTTGGTAGACCAATGTGGATTTATCATACGGCGCGTTCGGGGCACCGATACCAAACGGTTTTACGAGTGCTCCCCAGTGCCACGGCCCAAGACTATTAGGGTCAAAGGGCTTCTCTTCGACGCCCTGTTTATTTCTGCTGACCAAATATGCTCCTGCCCCAATAAGCGCAATAATCACTAGAGCAATAAAAACGTAGAAGATCTTCTTCATCACTACTCCCCACGTTAGACCAAAGCGGGAGGCAAAAAAAGTCTCAGTTCTTCCGAACCTCGAACAGATAGAGCGTCTTCCAGCGGTCGCTCGCGGACCTGACTATCTTGAGCTCCGGGCTTTCGATCATTTGCCGAAGCAGCTCCTCGTCGGGGGGAACATGTGGCCATTCACCCATCTCAACAATCACGTAATCAAACTCCCCGAGCCAAACGTTCAGTGGGGTCTCCTGCTGAGAATGAAGGTTGGTGAATTTTACTTCCGGTCGAAGGTGGCTCAAAAGCTGGCTAATGCCGTAAACGGCAACGTGAGAACCGGCCGGGACGTCTCGCAGTAGCTGCTCGTCAGCCTTTGTTACTCTAAACATCCTAGTCAGATCATCAATGCGGACGAACTTATTAGTCATGTCGATCCCTCCCACAATCAGAACCCAAACGGTTGCGGCGACAGCGACGAGACGCCACAGATGAGAGCGCTCTTGCCAGACCATAGCGACCAAGACGCCGCCGGCCATCGAGAGCGGCAGAGCCATGTCTTTGGCGGCCCGCGCGGGAACGCCTAGGCCGCTTAAGCGGGAGGCGATAAGCAGTAATAGTAGCCAGATTAGGATTAGTACGTGAGCTCGCTTCAGCTGTCGTTTCCACATCAGCACGAGGAACGCTAGCGGATAAAGACTGCCGAGTATCACCAATGTCGGACCGATCCCCTCTTTGTAATCGCGGTAACTTCGGTAGATCCAGCCCGGATCCTGCACCTCGCCGATCAGGCTAATAAAGGGGAAGGTGGGGGCAAACGAAACAACCTGGCGTACCAAATTAACAGTGGGAGTAATCGCGCCGCTCATAATCAACGCCCCAATGCCGACGACTGTAACAACGCCGAACCAGCCAAGCTGAGTGCGCCGCTCGCCTGGTTTGGCAAAAAATGTCAGCAGCGGCGTAGCGACTACAACCACTCCGGTTAGATAGAGGGCACTTAAATGGTGGGTCAGGAAAATAAATAGTGCCAACAGCAGGCTAAAAGCAGCGTAACGCCAGCGCTCCTTCCCCGCTAGCTCTAAGAATTTTAAGTAACAAACGAAAAACAGCGGCAGTAAAATTCCGGCTGCCAAAACGTTGGGCAGACCGCCGTCGTAGAGCGTCTGCATCGGTTGAAAAGAGATGAGTGTGTAGAGGGCGAAGGTGATTAGGGCGACAGTTCTTCCTAGTAAAGCGCGACAAGAAAAGTAAAGCGCCAAGGAGCTGAGCGGCAAAAGTAATGCGAAGATGCCGATCGATAACTTGACTGGATTAACGTTAAGAATCCAAGACAGGCCAGCCGCGAGATAATGAAAGCCGACGGGGTAGTTGGGCGAGCTAGCGGCTTTACCGTCAAGGATGGCGCGAATCGTCTTGAGGTGAAAGTTTGAGTCGTCCCCTGGGGGGACGGCTGCGCCGTGATTAAGCGTCACATATATCCAAAACGCTGCGTAAAGAATGACGACGGCGCCAACAAAATAACGCTCAAAACTCTTTGCGTTAATAAGGGTTCTCATCTTCTCTGATTGTACCAGCTAGTTTGCCGCCGCTAACTGTATCTCCCAGACTCTAGCTAAACCTGTTGTGGTTTGTTATCATCACCCCAAATGCGTCTGGCGGTAATAATTCCGGCTTACAACGAAGCGAAAGTCATCGGCGAAGTTCTCGACCGCTTTTTGGATACGACCAAGAAACTGCGTCGAAGCGGTTTCCAGTGCGAGTTACTAGTAATCGATGATGGCTCCTCAGACAAAACAGCCGAGATAGCTCGCTCGAAAGGCACGCGCGTTGTCAGCCACATCGTCAACCTAGGCTTGGGCGGCGCGATTAGCACCGGTTTGCTTATCGCCCGTCGTGAAGGGTTTGACGCCGCTATCACTATTGACTCTGACGGCCAGCATTCACCAAAAGATTTAGAAGCGATGGCGAAAGAGGTCGCCAAGAAGAAGGCTGATTTCATCGTCGGTTCCCGTTGGTTAAAAGATGACGGCGACGCGCCGTTCTTACGTCGCTTCGGCAATAAGTACGTCATGAATATCCTGACACTCGTCTTCACCGGCGTCCGCACCTCCGACTCCCAGTCGGGCTTGCGCGCCTTTGGCCCCAGAGCCGTCGAGAAACTTCGCCTCATCCCTTCAAGGATGGAAGTATCGACGGAGATCTTCCGCGAAGTCGGCCGCCACTCGCTGAAAATCCGCGAGATTCCTATCGAGGCGATCTACACTGAATATTCCCTGCGCAAAGGCCAGCGCGTCCTCAACGGTCTTAATATCACCTGGCGCTTAATGATGAGGCGACTGTTGTCATGATTAGATTCACCGCTTTCAATATTGTCATTACTTTGTTTTTCGTTTTCGCTTGGTCGCGGGCATTGCTGCGCTATCGCGAGCGAGCTATTTCTTGGCGCGCCTTCTTATTCTGGACGCTTGTCTGGGGCTTAGCGACCTATTTTATCTTCTTGCCAAACAAGGCTGATTTCCTAGCCTCAGTCCTTGGCGTTAGCGATGGCAAGGATGCAGTCTTCACCTTAAGTATCGTCATTATCTTCTATCTGCTCTATAGGATTTACGCCGTTCTCGATCACTTGGATCGTCGTATCAACGAGGTAGTTCAGGAGAGCTCGGTCCACTTGCACCACCTCAACCGAACGACTAAACGCTGAGCTTAGGTTTGACAGGTTAGGCAAAGCTTTATATTATGCTGGGTGCTGTGAGTACCCTACATCAAGAGGCGTCTCTGCTGGATAAAATCCGCACTAAAGAGGCTGTCGTCGGCGTGATTGGGCTGGGCTATGTGGGCCTCCCCTTCGCTGTCGAAGCGGCCAAAGCGGGTTTCCCGGTGATTGGCGTCGACCAAAACCAAGATCGTTGCGATCAGGTCAACGGCGCGCGGAATTACATCCGTGACGTCGACGACACTGAGCTGAAAGAACTCGTCGAGGGCGGCAAGCTTGTCGCCACGCACGATTTCTCGCGAGTCCCGGAGATGGACGTCATCGTCATCGCCGTGCCGACTCCCCTGACCAAGAATCTGACGCCGGACCTCACATATGTCCTTGGCGTCACCGACGAACTGTCGCGACACCTGCGAGCCGGGCAACTGGTTTCGCTGGAGTCAACGACGTACCCCGGCACGACCGAGGGTGAGATGCTGCCAATTCTCGAACGCAGCGGCTTGAAGGTCGAGGAGGATTTCTACCTCGTCCATTCGCCGGAGCGTGTCGACCCAGGCAACATCAAGTACACCACCAAGAACACCCACAAGGTGCTTGGTCCGGTTGGCCCTCGCTCGCTGGAGGTGGCCAAAGCCTTCTACGAGACGACGCTCGACCACATCGTGGTCGTGTCGAGCGCATCGGCAGCGGAGCTCGTCAAGGTCTGGGAGAACACCTTCCGGGCTTACAACATCGCTGCTGTCAACGAGCTGGCGATGATCTGCGACCAGCTCAGACTGAACGTTTGGGAAGTGGTCGATGCGGCCAATTCAAAGCCGTTCGGCATCATGCCCTTCTACCCAGGCCCGGGCGTTGGCGGGCACTGCATTCCGCTCGACCCGCACTACTTGGAGCACAAAGCCAAGGAGCTCGGGATCACCACGGAGTTCATCGCGCTCGCTGGCAAGGTCAACCGGAACATGCCGCACTTTGTCGTCGACAAAGCGGCGCGACTCCTAAGCGACCGAGCGGCGAAGGCCGTCAACGGTGCCAAGGTTCTCATCCTCGGCGTTGCCTACAAGGGCGACATCGATGACGATCGCGAGAGCCCGGCGCTCGAGGTCTTTAGGCTCTTCCACGAACGGAGTGCGGTGCTTCAGTACCACGACCCGTTCATCCCGAAGACCATGATCGGCGACACGCTCTTCGAGAGCGTCGAGCTTACCGATGAGTTGTTCCAAAGCATGGATCTGGTGGTCATCACGACCAACCATTCGACGGTGGACTACCAGGGTCTTATCGGGCAAGCCAGACTGGTTCTGGACACCCGCGGCCACACTCGCACCTTGGGCAGTTTCGACAACGTCGTCCTGCTCTAGGAGCCTTTACCACACGCCCCCAGCCAAAGGGAGCAGTGCGCCTTACAAGCGTCTGCTCCCTTTTGATTTTCACCCGAACATTTCTTTATCGAGCCTGGACAATCCCAGGCTGTTTATTTATAATCTCAACGCAACCCTGGGCTTGAATTAGGCACAGGGCGCGACCCTTTCCATTGGAGGACTGAATGAAGATTGCCGTTATTGGTAGCGGAAAGTGGGGCATTAATATTGTCCGCACGCTCCACAACATGGGGAACCTGGGCGCAGTCGTCGAAACGGATCCGGAACGGCGAGTGACCCTCGCTACTGAGTACCCGGGTATTCCGGTGTATGAGAGCCACCTTGCGGTGG
The DNA here is from genome assembly GCA_016432625.1 of Candidatus Berkelbacteria bacterium. Taxonomy (NCBI): domain Bacteria; phylum Candidatus Berkelbacteria; species Candidatus Berkelbacteria bacterium. The sequence continues at coordinate 722,896 of CP066697.1, read as the reverse complement.
CGCCGGAAATAACCGCTGTGGCGATCGCGACACCAGCCCAATCCCATTACGAACTTGCCTCTGACCTTCTACGGTTGGGCAAGGACGTTTTCGTCGAAAAACCGATCACGCTTTGCCTCGGCGAAGCGCAATGTCTTGTCGAAACCGCTCAAGGTCTCGACAGGGTACTGATGGTCGGCCACCTCTTGCTCTACAAAGGGGCGATCAACTACATCGCCGAAGCGATTCGGCGTGGTGAGATCGGTACTCTCTATAGCATCCATCTGGAGCGTCTCGGTCTCGGGATCGTACGCTCTCACGAGAATTGCTTGTGGAGCCTAGGCGTTCACGACGTTGCCTCGCTGTTGCATTTGGTTGGCCAAGACCCTGTCAAGGTGACGGGACACGGCCAAGCGGCGCTTCAGGCAGGAGTCGAGGACGACTACTACGTTAGCTTCGAGTTTCCGGACAACGTCCGGGCTCATCTGCACTGCTCCTGGCTCTGGCCAGTCAAGCAGCGCGGCCTGACTGTCGTCGGCTCGGCCGGCTCGCTCGTTTACAACGAGTACGACGAAACGGTGACGCTTCACCGCAGCCGTATCGGCGAAGACCTCAAGGCGATCAATGTGGATCCCGAAGTGGTCTACACCAAGCCTGAGGGCGAGGAGCCGCTACGCAACGAGATGGAGCATTTCATCGCGTGCGTTCGCGACCGCACAGTGCCGCGATCGAACGGTGAGCAAGGTCTCACCGTGGTCAAAGTGCTCGAAGCGGCCAAGGAGGCTCAGTCATGAGTCAGATCAGCGACAAGGCCCAGATCGGTGAAGGCACAACTGTCATGTATAACGCAGTGATCGAGGACGATGTTGTCATCGGTCAAAACTGCAAGATTGGCATTGGTGTCATCATCAACAAGGGCGCTCGCCTCGGCGACAACGTCCAGGTCTGGCACTACTCAAACATCATGGGCGGCGCCAAGATCGGCAACGACTGTCGGATCGGCAAGTACGTCTCAATCGAGCGTAACGTCGAGATCGGCCGCGGCTGCAAGATCCAAAACCACATCAGCATCTTCGAAGGGGTAACCCTGGAGGATCTGGTCTTCTGTGGCCCGAACATGCGCTTCACTAACGTTCTGATCCCGCGTTGCGGTTTCCCTCGGGAGACCAGCGACGACTACGTCAAAACGTTGGTCAAACGCGGCGCCACCATCGGGGCGGGAGTAACGGTTGTCTGCGGTACGACTCTGGGAGAGCGCTGCTTTGTGGCAGCTCACGCCTGCGTCACCCGCGACATCCTGCCCTACGCTCTCGTCATGGGCGTGCCGGCCAAGCAGGTCGGTTGGACCTGTGAGTGCGGCAACCCCCTCAGGGAGCACGATCAAGGACGGCTCGTCTGCACAGACTGTGGCCGAGCGTATCGCGAAAGCGACGGCCGTCTCGAGCCGGTAACCGAGTAGCAACCACAAATCCCTGTCTGGTTTCGACCAGACAGGGTAAGGAACATCGAAAGAACTATGGAAGTCAGAATGCTCAATCTCGGTCTCGAGGTGGAACGGCTCCGGCCGCAGCTCACCGAAGCGATCGAGGGAGTGCTCGCAAGCACTCAATTCATCATGGGCGCGCCGGTCAAGGAATTCGAAACCGAGATCGCCGCCTACACTGGCGCCAAACACGCCATTGGCTGTAACTCCGGCACCGATGCTCTAATGATCGCTGCCCGAGCGCTCGACTTGAAGGAAGGCGACGAAGTCATTACGACCCCGTTCACCTTCTTTGCCACCGTCGAACCGCTCCTGCACCTTGGTGTGAAGGCGGTCTTCGTCGATATCGATCCCGAGACGTTCAACATGAACGTCGACGAGGTTGCGCCGAGGATCAATTCTCGTACCAAAGCGATCATCCCGGTACACCTATTCGGCCAAGCGGTCGATATGGATCCGCTGGTGACGTTGGCCGCCGAGCACGACCTGGCGATCGTCGAAGACGTCGCCCAGGCTTTCGGCGCTGATTACCAAGGCAACAAGCTTGGTACGATCGGCGACATCGGTTGCCTGTCGTTCTTCCCCAGCAAAAACCTCGGCGCCTACGGCGACGGCGGTATGATGCTGACGGACGACGATGAGATGGCCGAAAAGCTACGGATGCTCCGTAACCACGGAGCGCGCAAGAAATACCACAACGAAGTGGCCGGCTACAACTCCCGGCTCGACACGTTGCAGGCGGCGATCTTGCGGACCAAACTGCCGCACCTCGACTGGTGCAACGCGCGGCGGCTCGAAGCGGCCACGTACTACAGCGAGGCATTGGCCGAGGTCGAAGGGCTCTCTGTGCCAGCGACTCGCGACTACGGTACCCACGTCTTCCACCAGTACACCCTGCGGGTGAACGGTGGTCGGCGCGATGAGCTCCAGGAATCGTTGAAGGTGAAAGGGGTCTCCACGGAGATCTACTACCCTGTCGCGATTCACAAGCTCGAACCGTTCGCCGATTTCGGCTACGAATTGCCGGAAGCGGAGCGAGCGGCGGCTGAAGTGCTCAGCTTGCCCATCGGACCGGACCTGACTCGCGAAGAGCAGGACTACGTCATCCAGGCGATCAAGGAGTCACTCTCCTAAGATCGTCACTTCCAAAAGTGCCTACCCGGCTTGAACGCGGGTGGGCACTTTTTCGTTACCCAAAGTTGGTACCTTTTGGCCGTCAAGATAAATCCGGCACCACCACTCAAAGAACATTAGGCTCCACATAATTAAGCGGTTATCGGCGCCGGCGTTATGCTCGTCAAGAACTTGGCGAATATAGGTTGGGTTAATGTATTGATGGCTAAGGGTTTTTTGGCCCATCAGCAGATCCTCAATGTCATCTTTTAGCTCGCGGCGGTACCAGGTCTGATCGGGCGGCGTAAAGCCTTGCTTCCGCTTTTCGGTAATTTCCTCCGGCAAGAGCTGTTTGAAGGCCTTGCGCAACAAATACTTACCGTTACCGCCGCGGTATTTAAGCTCGTCAGGAATCCGCCTGGCGATATCGACCATCTCGTTATCCAGAAATGGCACCCGACCCTCAACGGAGAAGGCCATATCCATCTTGTCCTCAACCATCAACATACCGTGCAGGAAGGTTTTATTCTCGAAGTAGAGTGTTTTGTTGACCGGCGAAACGTCGCCAGCGGCGTCGATAATTTTGCCGTACTCTTTAAACGGCGTTTTTAAATCAATCTGGCCCAAGACCCTTGGAGTAAAGAAGCGCTTTTTGTCTTGGTCTTTAACTAACCGGCTCCACCAGCCGTATAGCGCTTGGTCGAAGTCGTGGCGGTTGGTTTTGCCTTCAATAAGTTGGTAGCGCCACGGGTAGCCGGCAAAAGCCTCGTCACCACCAGAACCAGATAGAACGACCTTCACCTCCTTGCTGACGATCTCGGCGATCAGGTAGAAGGTGTAGCACATCGCGACTTTCGGGTCTTCGAAGTGGTAAGCGATTGAAGGCAGGTAGTCTAAGGCGTCACTCGGACTAATTAGGCGTTCGTGGTGATTAGTGCCAAAAGTCTTAGCGATTAGTCGGGCGTCGCCGCGCTCGTCGAACGAGCGATCACCTTCAGCCAAGTTCTTGGTGTCAAAGCCGCCGGTGAAAGTGTCGAGATTACGGAAATGTTTGGTCGTAGTAGCGACAATTGCTGAGGAGTCCATGCCGCCGCTGATTGTTGCCCCAACAGGCACATCACTAATGAGATGGCGATCCATCGACTCGCGGAAAGTCTCCGTAATCATCTCGGCGAACTCATCCTCACTCTTATTCTCCGGCGCGTATTTTAGGTCCCAGTATTGGCTGAGACTGAGCCGTTTCTTGGCGAGGTCGTAAGTCAGATTATATCCGGCTGGTAGCATCTTGACGTCGGCAAATAACGTCCGCTCGCTGAGGATATTCTGAAAAGTGAAGTACTCGTTCAAGCCCTCCAAATCAACAGCCGGCTTCACTAGATCTGAGGCAAGAATCGCTTTGATTTCAGAGCCTAACACTAAGTCCTGGCCGGAGCGGTAGTAATAAAGCGGTTTGACGCCCATGCGGTCGCGGGAGGCGAACAGGCGTTGGTTTTTTGTGTCGTAAATAATGAACGCCCACATGCCGTTGAGTCTGCCTACCATCTTCTCGCCGTACTCCTCGTAAGCATGAATCAGTACCTCGCTGTCGGTCTGGGAGCGAAAAACATGCCCTTTGGCTTCAAGCTCAGGCTTGATGTCACCGAAGTTATAAACCTCGCCGTTAAAAACAATCCAGACCGTCCCATCCTCGTTGGCCATCGGTTGGTGACCGGCGCTCGATAAATCGATGATAGATAAGCGACGGTGACCCAAGCCAACCTCGCCCTTATCGTCGATCCAGAAACCCTCGTCGTCCGGACCGCGATGGCTGATGACGTCGGCCATCTTCTTCAAGCGCTTCTCGAGACCTGTCGACGAAGTAATGAGCCCGGTGATGCCACACATAAAATGAGTTTACTTTTTTGAGGTCTTAGCGGCGAGCTTTTTTTCGCGCTCAAGATAGACTAGGAACTCGTCGATGGTTTTCTGCATGTTGCCCCAAAAGTCTTTTTCGAAACTTAGCCCTAGATGATCGCGAATTTTGGAGTTATCGACGTCAAAGTACTTTACATCGCCAACCAGCCAGTCGCCGTACTCGATCTTGACACCTGGCGCCTTCATCATCTTGACTAAGTTTTCAGCCAACTCTTTGATACTGACCTTAATGCCGGACGCGCAGTTATAGGCCTCACCGTTTGAGCGCTCGGTGACGGCGGCAAGTAGGTTGGCTTTGACGATGTCTTTGACCCAAGTGAAGCTTCGCTGCTGGGTGCCGTCGCCAAAGATTGTTAGCGGCTTACCCTCGATAATATTGCGTAGGAAGATCGAGACGACGCCGCCGAATTCGTTCGATTCCTGGCGAGTGCCATAAACGTGGTAGTAGCGGAGCACCGTAGTATTCAGGCCATATAGGTGGTGGAAGGCGTAAACGTACTTTTCGCCAGCCAATTTACTGACGCCGTAATACGATACCGGCACGAGCGGGTGCTCTTCGTTGGAGGGGAAAACTTTTGGCTCGCCGTAAACTGAACCCGTTGAAGCGTGGACGAACTTCTTGACCTTATACTTCATCGCTTGCTGCATCAGGTTCAAAGCACCGCCGGCGTTAACCTCCAGATCGCGATGAGGGTTGATCAGGCAGATGTTTTTCTTGGAAGCGGCGTTGTGAAAGACGACGTCAGCGTCGCCGAAGATGTCTTCCCAGTCTTTTTGGTCGGTGACGTCTTTTTTGAGCGCTCTAAAATTCTTGGCTTCCTTGAGAAACTCAAGATTGCGCTCTTTGCCGGCTGAGTAATCGTCAATACTAGTGACGTCGGCGCCTAAATTAACTAGCTCTTCGCAGAGGTGCGAACCAATAAAACCGGCCCCGCCGGTCACGACCACCTTCTTGCCTTTGAGCTTGCCAACTTCAGGGTGTTCTTTCAGGATCTTGGAATTGCTTGCCATGAAGAGCCTTTCTAATTTTGTTGCTATATTCGCAAGGCAATATAACATAGCCGCCCTCCCCGGTCTACCTTGGCCACTCCTTTAATAATCGGGAGAATAAGAGTAAAATTTTGAAGTCGGTTACGCCATCAATCTTCAAGAATGAAGCGAATTATCTTTTCTATCGTGATGTGGATTTACGCCTTGTTTCAGGCGTTGCTTTTTGTAGCCGTTGTTTTACCGATCTTCCTGGTGGTGATCGCGCCACTAAGTTGGCTGAAATACCTACTTTTTCGCCCCAAGAAACCGCGGGTTGTCTGGGCGCCGGTGCCAATTATCAATATCCACTACAACGTTCGAGCTGATCGCGTCTCGGGATACGAGAGCGACAGCGTCGTTTACCAGACCTACCATATTGTCCACAAGGACCTCTTCACCTATAACCTGACGAAGTGGTACCAAAACCATCTGACGAGCTTCCTTGTGCCGCTTGGCACGTTCCTCTGGGCAAGCTGGCGGTATGACTTGTTTAACTTCTTTTACATCGGCGGCTTCCTCTACCCTAACCCGCTGATCAAATTCTTTGAGTACCCGCTTCTACGGCTAGCAGGCAAGAAAATTATCGTCTACCCGTATGGGGCCGACGTGCGTTTGGAAGATATCACCCGAGCTTTGGGCAAGTACCACTGTTACAGTTTTCACCCGAAAGGCTACAGCGAACGCCCAGCCTGGATCGTCCGCGCCGATATCAAGGCAGCCGCGCTTTGGGCTAATCTTATGGTCTCGATGGGCGACATGATTGAGTACACGCCAGGGTCGCGTAACGACGTTTTTTACTGGCCAATTGATACTGACGCTTGGACGCCGCAATACCCCGACCCCAAGAAGAAGGCTGTAACGATAGTTCACGCGCCTAATAACCGAATCGTCAAAGGTTCAGACTACCTAATCGATATCGTTAAGCGTCTGAAAAAAGAAGGTTATCCAGTCGAGCTTGATCTCGTCGAAAAAATGCCGAATGAAGTTGCCAAGCAGCACTACGCCAAGGCAGATATCTTTGCCGAGCAATTTCTGATCGGTTGGCACGGCTTCACCGCTATTGAAGCGATGGCGCTCGGCAAACCAGTACTTTGCTATATCCGCAAGAAATCCTACTTACCAAAGGGCATCAATTGCCCGATCGTCAACACCAATCCAGACACGCTCTACGAAACCCTGAAGAACCTTATCACCGACGGCGCCTTGAGGGAAAAACTTGGCCGGCAGGGTCGGGAGTTCGCGGAAAAGTTTTACTCACTTAAAGCTGGTGGCAAGCGTTTGGCTAAAATATATCGTGAGGTCTGGGGTGGCGACGTTGCCTCGGTGAGGGGAAAGGATTAGGCTTGACGGCAATGAACGACACCGTTGCTAAATTATTAATCTGCCCAGACTGCTCCAGGCCACTATCGCTGGTTGGAGATGAGCTAGTCTGTAAGCGCCAGCATCGTTTCCAAGTCGACCACGACTCGCCGGTGTTACTGCCGCACAGCGCAATGTCAGGATCGAAGTGGCAGGAATGGGAGGAGAAACAGGAGCATGGACTCGAAGACTATGAGAACCCGGATCCGACGTATATCGCTCTCTCCAACCGGGTTGCGGGGCAGTTTGGTGAGTTCTGTAACTTCAAGGACGATACTGTCGTTCTTGATATTGGCTGCGGTATTGAACCGACACTTTTTTACGTCAAGCCAGAGTGGTACCGCAAGCTAACATTCATTGGCTTAGATCCGCTCCGGGGTAAAATTGAGCGGCCGTACCACTTTGTCCAGGCAATTGCCGAGAAACTGCCTTTCAAGGACGACGTCTTTGATCAGGTTGTCTTAGCCACCAGTCTCGATCACATCATCGAGCTAGGTCCAGTCATGAAAGAAATTCGACGAGTTCTTAAGCCTCACAGCCGGGTTTCTATTTGGATTACTGTTTTCGAATACAGCCCTGGCCGTAACATTACGCTCGCCAGTTACCTGAAGGACGTGGTTTATTTGATTTCACGGGGGCGCTTAGGCGATGCCGGGCGGCGATTTCTCAATCCGTATCTTGCTGCCGGTGTCGATTATCGGCCAACTGACCAATTCCACTTCCATAGATTTACCCGGCAAAGTCTACTTGATTCCTTCAGGCCAGCCGATTTTCGCCCCACAAACTATTTTCTTTTAGAGGACCACTTGAACCAGGGGAGTAAGCACTTCTTCCTCGAGCTAGGCCCGGCCAATAAGTCGAATTCGAAAAAAACAAAACGATCAAAAGCCTCTCATGAGCTCCGCACTCGTTAAGAACGTCGTCATTTACGGCCTCGGCGACGCGATTATCCGAGCCCTTGGTGTGGTGACGGTGCCGATTTTTACGAGGATTCTGAGCCCAACCGATTACGGGGTTCTTAGCGTTCTCGTAGCTTTAACGGCCGTTGTCGGCCTGATCAACGACGCCGGCATGGTTTCGGCGGCACAGCGGCAATATTTTGACGAGAAGGGCGATAGTGGCAAGCGACAAGCCACGGCTACCGCCGTCTGGTTTTCTTTAAGCCTAGGGATTATTCTAACGGCCCTCGGGATCTTACTCGCCAAACCATTAGCGGGCTGGCTACTCGGCAATAGTGAGCTCGACGAGCTAATTATTCTCGCCTTCTTATCGAGTGGCCTGGGCGTCATTGTTCAGCTAGTACGAAGTTTCTTCCGGCTAACTTTCACACCGTGGCCATTTATGGTCTCAACGGTTCTGACCGGAATCTTATCGCTTGGCGTCGCCGCCTGGCTAGTTTTCCAAGGCCAGGGCGTAATGGGCTATTTTGGCGGTCTTTTGATTGGTACAGCCTTTGGCTTTTTCATCACCCTCATTCTCGGTCGGCGATTCCTCGCTTTTACTTACGATCGAGAGCGTTTAACAAAAATGCTGCGCTATGGGTTGCCGTTAGTGCCAGCGGCGGCGGCCTTGTTTGTCGTTGACCTTTCGGATCGCTTTTTGCTGGCTCGTTTACGCGATTTATCAGAGGTCGGCATCTATTCCGTCGGCGTCAGCGTGGCTAGCATGATGACCTTATTTATCGGCGCTTTTGCCCAGGCATGGGCGCCGTTTGCCCTCTCGAAACACGCCGAAATGCCGAAAGAATCACCGTTCCTTTTTGCTCGGTTCTTGCTCTACGTCCTGGTATTCTTCTCGGCACTTGCCTTATTAATCACCCTGTTCTCACAAGAGATCCTACAGCTTCTAACCACCGCGGCCTTCTTTGATGCGGTTAAAGTCGTGCCGATTCTAGCGCTTGGCTACGTCGTCTTTGCCACCACGCAGCTGACAACCCTAGGAATGAGTATCGCTCGGCGCACTTCGGTCATCGCTATCGGAGCGCTACTAGCCGCCCTAGTGAATATCGGCGGCAATCTTTTGCTAGTGCCAAATTTCGGCATGTTGGGGGCCGCTTGGGCGACGCTAGCGGCATATCTAGTTTTAACGATAACCTACGGCGCCGTCTCGTCGCGCTACCTACGTTGCCCTTGGCCTTGGGGTAGGATCGGACGATTAGCGCCAGTAGTTGCTCTGGGTTTTGGTTTAACGTTCGTGCTGCCTGACGGCGTGGGGTTGGTCACGGCTGCCTGGAAAATCGCCTACTTCGGAGCCTTTGCCGGCCTAGTTCTGTTGAGCGGCGCAGTTGACCGAGAAGAACTGAAAATTCTGCGCCAGATTATCGCCGTGGACCTTAAATTTTGGAAGCGCACGCGTAGTGTCCCGAGGGGAGCTGTCGACTAATGGGACAGCGGGCAATTTTGCACGCTCCGACCGATGTTGGCGGGCAAGCTTGGGCAATTTCTAAAGGTATGAAAGAGCTCGGGCAGAACTCGAGGACGATGGTTTTGGAGCGTAATTATTTCAATTACGGCGCCGATATCGATCTTGAGCTGAAGGACCTGGGTAATTTTCAGCGAATTGTAAGGCGCTGGCATTTTTTCCTAAGAGCCCTCAGGCGCTGTGATGTTTTTTACTTTTACTTTGCTCAGAGTCTTCTGCCGTACAGTCTCGATCTACCGCTACTGCGCCTGTTCGGTAAGAAAGTAATTTTTATCTTCCAGGGTTGTGATATACGACTGCAAAAAATGAGCTATCCAACCAAAGGAAAGAAAACGATCGTCGTTGATCACGCCGCAACTTGTCCGGTCTGTGCCAAGATCCCGGACTGGAAAAAGCTGTGGCGCTTGAGGTACTTGGAGCTTTTCGCCCATCAGACGTACTGTGTTAACCCAGATCTACTCTTTGTCGCTAAGGCCGCGAAGTTTTTGCCGTACGCTCATATCTTGCCCAAAGCAACCGTAACTAAGAAGCCCGGCAAAGTGCTGACCCTCCTTCACGCCCCAACGGAGCGTTCAGTTAAGGGCACGAGTTTCATCATCGCGGCGGTTAGCCAGCTACAACGTCAGGGCCATCTAATCAAACTCAAACTTATCGAAGGCAAGCCACACGAAACAGTCCTGCACGAGATCTCCCGCGCAGACCTTATTATCGACCAAGTAAAAATCGGTTGGTACGGCAGTCTGGCCGTTGAAGCTCTTTCACTTGGCAAGCCAGTGATGTGCTTTTTAGAGCCGATTTTAATCAAGAAGAGCGGCCTCAAAGACTGCCCGATCATCAACGTCACAGCCGAAACACTAGCAGAGCAGATCGAGCAGGTGGCGAGTGACCCTAGCCAACTAGCCAAGCTCGGCGTCAGATCGGCCGCCTTCGCCCGGCGCTACCACGATCATCAAGCAGTTGCTAGGCTTTTGCTAAGGGAGCTCTAAATGTGTGGCATTGCTGGTGTACTGGATCTAAGAGGGAAAAAGGTTCTTGCCGCCGAGATCGGCGAGATGATCGAGACGATCGTTCACCGTGGTCCGGATGATCACGGCACTTACCTCGACGAAGAGGTTGCCTTCGCCCACCGCCGGTTGTCGATTATCGACCTGACGAGCGCCGGTCACCAACCAATGAAAACTACCGACGGATCAGTGGTCGTCAGTTTCAACGGCGAGATCTATAACTACCGCGAGCTAATGAGCGAGCTAAAGAGTAAGGGGCATACGTTTGCCTCAGAGTCCGACACGGAAGTGATCTTGAAGGCCTATCAAGAATATGGCTTGGAGTGCTTCAAACACTTTAACGGAATGTGGGCGCTCTCGATTTGGGACAAGAAGAAGAGGCGGCTAGTTCTCTCCCGCGACCGCATGGGAGTCAAGCCATTGTATTGGGCGAGTGATAACGGCCGGCTGCTCTTTGCCTCGGAGATCAAGGCGATCCTGCCGGTTCTTGGCAAAGGGTCTCGGCCGAACAAGGCGCGTTTATTCGACTACCTGTTCTACGGTTTTTTGGACCACACCACTGAGACGATGTTCGAAGGGATTAACCAGCTCAAAGGCGGCGAGTATCTCGTCGCCGAAGGCGGTAAATATAAAATCAAGTCGTATTGGGAGTTGCCGCGCCCCGCGGCCGTACCCAGCACTGATCCTGTGGAGCAGTTTGAAGCATTACTGACCGACTCTGTACGTCTTAGGCTGCGTAGCGATGTCCCCGTTGGCTCATGCTTGTCAGGCGGACTCGACTCGTCGGCTATTGTCGGGCTGGCTAATAAGTTTTTACGTCAAGAAGATGGCAAAAGCATCGGGCAGGCCCAACAGGTCTTCTCCTCTTGCTTCGACGTTAAGAGGTTTGATGAGCGTCAATTTATCGATCAGGTAGTTGCCGCAACTGGCGTTGAAGCTCATCAGACTTTTTTACAGCCACAAGAGGTGCTGGACCTTGCAGAAAAGGTGACCTGGCATCAAGACGAGCCGTTTGGCTCAACTAGCATTTTCGCCCAGTGGAAAGTGTTTGAGCTGGCTAAAAAAGCCAAGATGAAAGTGATGCTCGACGGACAGGGCGCCGACGAGCTCCTAGCTGGCTACCACGGCTATTTTGGCTCGTACTTCTTCCAGTTATTCAGGGAGCTGCACTGGCTAGAGCTAGGCCGTGAATTGGCCGCTTTCAAGCACCTTCATCCGTCCTCGCTTGTTGACGCCCTGCGCTCATTTGCCGTTCTCTTGTTGCCACGTCCGGTCGTACGCTCAGTCGCGTCACTCCCCTCAGTCAACAACTCCCCAGTCTTCCGGCGGGAATTTTTCAAGGATCAGTTCCACGGCCTAGAGGTGCCGCGTCGTTACGAGAACGCTTTCACCAATTATCTAGCCCATCTCTTTCGTGAACTAAGCTTACCGGCCTTGCTGCACTACGAGGATCGTAACTCAATGGCTTTTTCTATCGAGTCGCGGGTACCGTTTCTGGATTACCGCCTGGTGGAGTACGCCTTCAGCTTGCCCGACCATTACAAGATTGAGCGCGGTACGACTAAGGCAATCCTTAGAAAAGCGATTAAAGGGGCTGTGCCGGAGGCGATACGTACCCGTCAAGACAAAATGGGTTTTGTCACACCTGAATCGGTCTGGTTCCGCGAGGAACTCGCTAGATCTATGAGACAGTTCTTCAAGCAAAAACAGCTCATGATCTGGGAGTACGCCGAGCCAACCGCCTTACGAGCGCTGCTCGATGAGCACCAAGCAGGCAAGAAAGACCATAGTCGGACGATATGGCGCTGGTATAACGCGGAAATTTGGCTACGGCGTTTCTTTGTCTGACTCACGCGGCTCTACTACTGGCCCTGGGTAACGGAAAACAAAGACCCGGTTGTCGTAGTTTAGGTGAACCGGCAGAATTTGTTCGAAGCGTTTACGCGCTACTTGATCGTTAAACGGCGGCAGCGGATTGGTGATGACGTAAACTTTTCTCACGTTGAAATGACGTCGTGCTCGCTCCAAGGTATCTATGCTCGGTCGTAAACTGATTTCGCTTGAGAACTGGAAGAGGTCGCCGGTCGGGTAGCGGTAGTACGGCGCTACGGTGTAGCCAAGCACGGCGTTGGCCGCGGCGGAAGTAATCTCTTCGGTTAGAACCACGTAGCTTCGATCAGGATTTTCTTCGTCAATGGCTTTAATCGCCTCAATCTCTCGGGTCGAAATACTCCAGGTGGTTGGGCTGATGGCATGAGTAGCGGCGACGAATAAAGGCACTAGCGCAAGAACTATCAGGCTGCCTCGCGCTTTACCGAGAAGCACGCCGGCGCTATCGCTTAAGGAAGCAATGCCGCCGGCGATAAACGGCATCAAGAATACCGCGAGCGAGATGTAAATTCGGGCTGTAAAAGCTGGCTGAATCGGCAAGCTTAGACGCCAGGCGTAAGCCAAATGTGTCGCGATAAGCGGCAGGAGAAGTAAAGGCACATAACGCCGCGTACTTGGTTGGGCGTAAAGCCGAAACAGGCCAAGCCCGACTAAGAAGTAGAGCAACAGCGGGAACGAGATCTGCCGGCCTGTCAGTAGAATCACCGAGGCCCACTTGGCTAGAAGCTGGACGCTCATATCTACCCAATCTGTGAACGGAAAATTAGAACCAGTTTGCCAGTCTAAATAAGGAAAGGCCGCGGCTCCTGCCAGGCAGATAATGATAAAAAACAGATTTCGCCCGAGACTGAAACGCCATCGGGAAAACAGACTCAGTAGGAATACCATCAGGCTGAATAGCCCGGTTAGGGGGTAAGTCATCAGGCTACTAAAAGCGACGATCGCGCCGGGCAGCCAAATAAGCCTAGGTGAGTTAATCGTTCTTAGGGCCAGGAGGATGTTGAAGATTAGGAGTATGTAGCCGAGCGACTTTGGGTTCGAGATCATCCCATGGACAGTTACTTCGTAGAAGAACAGCGGCGCGACTGCCATCAATAGCGCCGGCAGTCGACGTTTCCAGACTTCCTGGCCGGCAAGGTACAGCAACACCGGAGGGAAGACCGACACAGAGAGCCAGGGCAGGTAGTTGTGAACAATGTCTATTGGGACTTGGGTAAGCCAAGAAACCATAACGTTTAGTGCCCAGGAACCTAGGTAAATGATGTCGGTTAGAGTTAGAGCGGTCAGCTGGTACAGTGGCAGCTCTGTTGTTAGGTATCGTTCGATCGATAGGTGTCGGTAACCGTCGCCGTCGTACTCAGTTCGGGCAAGCATCAGGATCGTCCCGTGGATTACTAAGCCAAACGCGACGATGCTAAGTAGTTTCAATTTCGGGGGCAACTTACCGACTAAAACACAGGCAAAACTCACCAACGCCACGGCGGCCGTTACCCAATACTTAATCGGCAGGATATCCCAATAGCGATAGTAGTAATCGCCGTTACGCAAAAAGAGCAGGATAATTACCATTCCTAAGACCGAACCAACAAAAACTGCAAAAGAAATCCGACTGAACAGTGGTGGCAGGAGCTGGTCGTCGTCCTCGGTAGGCGTCGCTTCAGTAGCCACGGCGACTGTCTTTATTGGTGGGGCCAGGCTGAAAAGACCGAGCGCCGCTAGTGCGGCGATCGTTAGTGACTTAGTTAGCGCCGCACCCGCGATCAGTACCGCACCGAACAGGGCGAGAGAGGCAAGCAAGAAAAGTAGACCGACTAAGTTCTGCCCGAGGTTGCTCCCCAAGCCCAGTCGGGCGCCAAAATGCCGGCTGAGAATAAAACAATAAGCGAAGAGGCCAAAAATCCCGAGAACTGGGTTGTTCAGATACCAAGTGTTAAGGGCGATCAGCCCGACGGCGCCAAACACGGCTAGTGCGTTCAAGAAGCGATTCATGGCTCTAAGACTCGGCCAACAAAATAGCCGACCTCATGATTAAGGAAAGCTTGGCTCTGCCCGCTCTCCAGAAAGGTGCCGAGGACGTAAAAATGCTTATCTCGTTCTTTCTCGCCCCATTTACTATCCCCCTGGAAATATGCGTAAAAGTAGCCGTACTTAACTTCCGCCCCCTCTTCCTTGGTTTTCTTGCCGGTATCTTCGTTTATTGGGTCGCGCGGTACCTCGAGTAAATAATCCGGCTTCAAAAACCTTAAGAATTCGCCGTCAGTGGAGGTGTCATAGTTGAGCCAATCTTGCTCTTGGTAAGATTTTGGCGTCGGTGGCTCGCCGTGATCTTTGATGTAGCGCTCCAGGGCAAGTTGGATACGTTGCAAATCGGCGAGTCGTTTAGCGTCTCGCTCGGTACGCTCCTTAACGACCCGGTAATGTTTAAAATCCGCGCGCGCTGAGATATCAGGCATGATCGGTGTCAGGCTGAAAGAGTCGTAGATAACTAGGTACAGAATTGTGATGAATAGTAACAGCTTCACAGTATGGAAGGAGAAAAATGACTGCCAGAAATTCATCGGTGTCGTTTCATGTTTGTCTGAAATTCATTGTAGCACCAGTTGATTAGGTGCTGCTTCCGGTGCTCGGGGGCGCCAAGACACCACCCTTAACCTAGACAGATAAGGAGTAGGTCTCTACAATTTACGGGTACAATGAGCCGCTCCACCCCTGAACTGAGAACTACCACCAAAAAAGACCCGACCGTCGTTATTATTGTCAGCTACAACCAGCCACAATATCTCCTTGACTGCCTTGATTCTCTCTACCGCCAAAACACCACCAACTTCACGGCGCTAGTGATCGACAACAATTCTCGGGAAACAGGTTTCTTAGATGAGGCGGCTCGCCGCTTCCCTCGAGCTGTCATCGTGAGAGAACGAAGTAACTGGGGTTTTGCCAAAGCCAATAATATCGGTATGAGCTGGGCGATCAAGCACGGAGCGAAAAATATCGTCTTACTGAATCACGACACCGAGGTTGACGCTTCTTTTCTTGAGGAAGGCCTGAAAGTACTGAATCGAGCCGAGGTGGGGTTGGTGCAATCGAAATTACTGCTCTATGACGTAGCTAGTAACAAACGCACCAAGCTCATCAACTCAGCGGGTAATAAGCTTCACTTCCTGGGCTTTGGTTACGTCGGCGACTACCTAAAACCTGACTCGCCGGAGTTCTCGAAGGATCAGCAAATTACTTACGCGAGTGGCGCGGCGCTTTTTATTAAAGCCGACCTAGCAAAAAAACTCGGTGGCTTCTCCCTGGAATACTTTATGTATCACGAAGATCTCGATCTCTCCTGGAGAGCGCGCTTGCTTGGCTATGAGATATGGCGGGCTGGCCGCTCAGTGGTCTGGCACAAATACTCCTTCAGTCGTAACCCGATTAAGTTCTATTACGCCGAGCGCAACCGCCTCCTGACGTTACTAAAAAACTACCGGCTTCTAACGCTACTACTCCTGCTACCATTCGGGCTTGTCTTTGAGCTCTGCCTAATACTAGCCTCAATCCCCAGGGGCTGGCTTGGCGCCAAGCTCGCAAGCTACTGGGGTGCCCTGAAACTATTTGATACCACCTGGAAGGAGCGCCGAGTCATCCAGCGTCAACGTCGCGTGAGCGACAAAGATATAATCCAGCTAATGACCTATCGCCTCGTCTTCCCTGGCCAGGCCGAATCCATTCCGCTCAAAGCGATTAATGTTTTAGGGAGACTATACAGAGCTCTGGTGCTTGGACTTTTATCATGAATGCGCGGGTTTTGATGCTCCTGAGTAATCCGTTCAACCCCGACGAGCGGGTGATGCGCGAGGCAACGGCCCTGGGGAAGGCTGGCTGCGAGGTGACAATCTTAGCCTGGGATCGTGAAGGTCGTTTTCCTCAAGATGAGGTCTTCCCCCATTTTAGAGTAGAGCGCTTGCGCTACCGCTCCCCCTACGGCACCGCCGCAATGGGCAAACTTGTGGTCTTTAACCTCAAACTCTTTTGGCGGATCTTTCGCCACCCCAGCGAGATCATCCATTGCCACGATTTCGATACCCTACTGCCCGGCTACTTCGCCGGCCGTCTTAGCGGTCGGAAAGTCGTCTATGACGCCCATGAATATTACGGCGGCATGGTACGCGGCATCAGTCAGAGCGGGTTCATCACGAGGTTGAGCCGGTTGGTCGACGGGGTTGAAGCTTTCTTAGTCCGTCACGTTGATGCGGTTATCACTGTCGTGCCGTGGCTGCTTGAGCGCTACGAGAGCCTTGGAGCGCGGCGAACGATAACGATCTATAACGCTAAAGACTTAAAGCAGCCTTCCCAGGACGCCCCCGAAGTTAAGGCCCTGCGTACCAAGCTCGGTCTCAAGGCGGGCGACTTTGTTTATCTGTACGCCGGTCTCTACGATCAGCGAAGAGCGCTAGATCTACAGATTGCTGCCTTCAAGAAGCCAAAATTTCGCTCGTTAAACCTGGTCACAGTTGGCTTCGAACGCGACTTAACGATTAAAGAACTTAAAGCAAAGGCCGGCGCCTCGCCAAACATCAAGATTCTTCCCGGCGTCCCAGTGACCCAGTTCTGGCCGTACTTGGCCGTCGCTTCAGCAGTCGATGTCATCCATAACCCCAGCGACCCAAATTTTGTTATCTCGATGCCAAATAAGTTCTTTGAAGCGGTTGCGGCTGGCAGGCCGATGATTACAACGGAGGGGTTGTTCATTGCTGACCTAGTTAAGAAGCACCGAGCTGGCTTAGTCATACCTTTCAACGACCAGGCAGCTTTCGAAAAAGCGCTCGATGAGCTCAGCACAGATCATGAGCTTTATCACAAGCTTGCCAATGGGGCGCAACAACTTGGCGAACGCGAATACAACTGGGCGACAAACGAGGAGCGCTTAGTGAAGTTCTACCGAGACTTACAGAAGAAAGTTGCTAAATAATGGAACGTCGTAATCCCTGGAAGCGGCTCAGTCACCGGCTGGTATATAAGACGCCGTGGATGGAGGTTTATGAGGACAAGGTGACGCGACCAGATGGCTCACCGGGGCAGTATAGCTATGTTCAAGTCGGTACAGGGGTTTATATCGTCGCCATCACCGACGACGATAAAATATATTTGGTTGGCCAATTTCGCTACCCGACATCAACTTTCTCCTGGGAGCTACCGGCTGGAGCCGCCGACGGCGACGATCTGCTCGCCGAAGCGAAACGCGAGCTAAAGGAGGAGACTGGCCTTGAAGCAAAAAACTGGCGAAAGATTGGCCGCCTTCAAGTAGTTAACGGCATCTCTCAAGATTGGTCGCATGTTTTCATCGCTACTGGGCTATCTCAAACAGGCAAGCATCAGCAGGAGGAAGAGGGAATCCAGGAAATGCAGGCATTCTCGTTGCCAGAAATCCTTCGGATGATTGATCTTGGTGAGCTTTCTTGTGGCCAGAGTATGGCGGCGTTAATGTTGGCAGCGAAACATTTGGGACTGCTTACTCAAAAAGAATAAACTGGAGCCATGATTCAAGAAGCCAGCACTCGCCGGCCCCTCGCAGGGCAACTCCTGATTGCCCTGATTGTTTTCCTCCCCCTCAGTGCTTGGTTGGTTAGTTTTTTCGGCACATCTGGCCTGTCGTTCGGCCGGGACATATTGTTACTCGGCTTAATAATTACCCTACCGCTAACTTTGCGCTTTAGACCTGCCGCATGGGTTGCCTTGCTACTTCTAATAAACCTTGTCTTGAGCTACTTCTGGCGTGGCGAAGAGCTGAACCAATGGTTGCGCGCCGTGCGCTATCTCGGCGAGCCGCTACTACTCTATCTCGTAATTGCGCGGGCGCAGTGGAGCCCCGAGTTTAAGGCCATGGCGCTAAAAACGTTTGCTTTTACTTTGGGCGGAGTGGCGATTCTCGGGTTCCTCGAGTATATCTTTCCCGCAGCCTTCCGTATTACGTTAAACGAACTTGGCCGAGGGTATCTGGGCGACTATCACAAGGCAGCCGGCTTGCCGCGAATGCAGTCGCTCTTGGCTGGTCCGAACGCGCTCGGCCTCTATCTGATGGTCGGTATCTTAAGTTGGGGCGCCTGGCGAAGTATCGCTAAACGCTACGGCATGCCGCTACTTATCATCCTGGCGGTAGCCTTTGTCTTGACGGTGGCCCGAAGCGCCGCGCTGGGGCTTGTCGCAGGGCTAATCGCGGCAACAGCGCTATATCGTTCGCGTGCGCCGAGGCTTGCTCGAGGGGCTCTGATTGGCCTAGCGATTAGCGTGTTTGCCGCCGCCGCTGCTTTTTGGCTGGTACCAGCGTCCTTAATCCGGGAGGACTCGACAATTATCCGCTCGCAGCAGTACGAACGGCTTTTCGACCATACTGACGAAATCGGCTGGCTTGGACGCGGCCCTGGCTCAACTGGCCCCGTTTCCCAGGATCGCCTAGACGGCGGAGAGAACCGGTTTACCGAAAACACTTACTTAGATATGTACGAAGGTTTGGGAGTATTTGGCGGCCTGCTTTACCCGTTGTTCTGGGTCTTGTTGCTTGTTCATCTGGCAAATCGCCGCACCGCGCTCGCCGATGGCGCATTCGTTGCCAGTATCGGCTTGGTTGTCGCCGGGATCTTCCTGAACCATTACACCGGCCAAGCCGCGATCTGGATGACGCTAATGTTAGCCGGGCTTGCGAGCAGCGATGAAGAAGGTAGTAATTAATTGATGAGTAAAATTGGACTAGACTTGCGCTTCTGGCGCGGCGAGACCGGCGGCTTGGGCCGCTACAGCCGTAATCTGCTCGGCGAGCTCTTGAAACTTGACACGAAAAATAACTACACCGCCATCATCACCCCGGCGGATGAAGCTGAGTTTAGCCTTACGGCACCCAACCTAACGAAGCTAGTTGTGCCTATTGCCCACTACTCGTTAAGCGAGCAGCGCCGTTTGCCAAAAATCCTCAACGAGCAGCATTTCGACTTAGTCCATTTTGCAAACTTTAACCACCCAATTTTTTACGGCGGCAAGTTTGTAGTAACGATTCACGACCTGATTATGCACGTGTTTCCTACCGGCGCCCAAAAAGACTCTTGGCTGCGCCGAGCCGCCTACAGAAAAGTAATGAACGACTGCAAGCGAGCCGAGACGATAATTGTTCCAAGCCTTTCAACAAAAAAAGACCTCGTTAATATGTTGAATTTCCCAGCCGCAAAAATCGTTGTTACACCTGAAGGCAGCGAGGAGAAGTTCAAGGTGGCAACTCCCTCAGCGATCGCGGCGGTCAAGGCTAAGCTAAATTTACCAGAACGCTACATTCTTTTCGTTAGTCGCTGGGAGCGCTACAAAGGCTTGCCAGCCCTTCTAGAAGCTTTCGAAACAATTACTCAGGAATCCAGTGATGTAGGCCTAGTGATAACGGGCAAACCAGACAAGCAGAATCCAGAGATTGCTGCCCTGGTCAAAACGAAGCAGTCGATGGGTCAGAGAATAGTCGCGCCCGGTTTTGTGCCCGATGACGACCTGCCGGCTTTGTACTCGGGCGCTGTGGCGTACGTTCACCCCAGTTGGTACGAGGGTTTTGGCTTGATGATTCTAGAGGCCTTTAGCGCTGGCGCGCCGGTAGTAACCAGCAATACTTCGAGTTTGCCCGAAGTAGTCGGCGACGCTGGTCTATTGGTCGATCCGAAAAAACCGGCCGAAATCGCGGCGGCGGTTCGGAGGATTCTTAGTGATCCAAAATTTGCTGCCGATCTGCGGCAGAAAGGTTTAGCGCGCGCCAAGGAATTCTCCTGGGCCAAAATGGCCGCCGAGACCTTAGAGATTTATAAAAAAGTTTTAGGGTAGAGAAACGCCCCGGCTTTGTTGGCCGGGGCGTCGGTCTCGGAGAACGGAGGTCTCATGAAGGCGTGTGTGCGGCGAGGCGCTTGGCCGAGAGCCAGGCCAGGGGCAGGCCCAGCCACTGCCAATATGGGTCGACGAGAGTAACTGCCGCAAGTAGCAATTCGAGCGCTACTGGGTAGCATCGCTCTTCGTTACTAGGGCAGTGGACGACTTGGCGGTACCCCTTCCACCACATTGATGACCGTATTCGCCAGAAATGCCAGGAGTAGGTCGGCGTGAACAATGTCGCGTCCTTGCCGATGCCTGACTTGTCCAGGTAGTTGGCGAGGAACTTGACGTCAGCGGCGCTGTTGGTGCCACTGGCATTGGTCATGACGATCTCGTTAACGAGGTCGGGGTAAAGCAAGCGGAAACGCTCCGCGTAAACTTCAGCCCAACCTTTACCGGCGGTCTTGCCACCGAAGAAAATGATCCCGCCGGCCTTTTTGTTCCGCAGCAACTCGGCGCCGACTTTGATACGTCGGTGGCCGTTGTCGTCGGGAATTACCTGGCCGAGGATTTTCTCGAGGCCCGCAGTGGGCACAATGACGAGGGATATCGGGTTGGGCACATCGGACTCCTTTGTTGTACGCGGTCGTACTAACTGGCGGCCATTTTAGCCTATTTCCTCCTAAAAGTCCAGGGTTTAGTTCGGTTCTTTTATTACTAGCTAAACGGGCCTAAAACAGTATATTTAGAAGGTGATGGCAGTAGGGGAACTATATGGTGGGGCGGCTCTTGAGGGGGCGCAAGATTACAAAGAACCGGTCATTGTGCCGGTGACTCGCGAGCCAAGCGCTAGTGTAGCTACTGAATCTGATGAGCTAGCTACCGACCAAGGCGAGTACAAGCCCACCCCCGATTTCTATGACGGTTTAAACGCCCTGTCGCAAAAGGTTTACGAGTTGGCGCCTAAGGCCCTGGCGCACCTTAATGGTCTTATGGGCCGAGAGCAGGATCATCGCTTAAAGCTAATCGACCAGCGCCTCTCCGGTCAGCAACTTAAGCTTGAGGACGAAACGATTTGGCTGCAGACCATGGAAGAGGAGATCGAGCGCGGCTTGGCCGCTCCCGAGACTTTTCGAGGGGATATTACTACCTATTCGGCACGTATCGAGAGGCGTCAGGGCATAATTGATCAGTTATACGAGCGCCGGCTTGACCATCTGATGGCAAAAAGTGACGGGTCTAATTCATGAGCAACGAAGACTTGATCGAGGCGATTAAGGCTGCTGATGTAGGGCCATTTCGTGAAGTGCGACTGGTTACGCTGGTCCATCACAAGGGCGTCACTCCCGAAGTCGTTGAGACAATCTGCAAGGAATTGAAGGAAGTCAATGATGAAGAAGCCCACGAGCTGAACCATCTTAAGCAGACCCTGAAAGCGATCGAACAAGACGTCGAGACCCTGAAGGCACTGAAGGGCGTGGTCGGTAAAATCAAAAAGACTGCCGCAGCCGCCCACTAACCCCTTTCCCTTTTCCGGCTGGCGAGGCTTCTTGGGCTTCGCGCAGCCGTGCAGGCGAGCGGGAGCGCAAAACTAGGAAGTTTTGACGCGTGCCCAAGAGGCCTCGTCAGCGCTGATCCTCCCTTGTCTTGGTCGCTCGAACCAGTTAAAATAGTCTTACTATATTTTAATTAAGGAGAGGTTCATGACTACTGAGCAATACATTCTTTACGGGGCGACTGGAGCGGGGGCGTTGGCTGTAATCTACGCGTTACTATTAGGGCGTTGGATCAATAGCCGGGCTAACGGCGATGCGCGAATGCAAGAGATCGCCTCGGCCATCCAGCAGGGCGCCAAAGCATATCTGAACCGCCAGTACCGAACGGTTGCCGTCGTGGCTTTGCTCGCCTTCTTACTGCTTGGCTTCTTACTCAACTGGACGATTGCCGGAGGCTTTGTTCTCGGCGCCGTGCTGTCTGCGATGTCGGGGTATATCGGCATGAACGTCTCTGTTCGTGCCAACATCCGGACCGCTGAAGCAGCTAAAACCGGCCTTGTCCCTGCCCTGAATCTAGCTTTCCGCGGTGGCGCAGTTACCGGGCTGATGGTAGTTGGCTTAGGGCTACTTGGCACAACGGTTTTCTATTGGCTGACTCGAGACGTCTCGGCGCTCGTTGGCTTGGCTTTCGGTGGCTCATTAATCTCGATCTTCGCCAGGCTCGGTGGCGGCATTTATACCAAAGCCGCCGATGTCGGAGCGGATTTAGTCGGTAAAGTTGAAGCCGGCATTCCGGAGGATGACCCCCGTAACCCAGCGGTAATTGCCGATAACGTCGGTGATAACGTCGGAGACTGCGCCGGCATGGCTGCTGATTTATTTGAAACTTACGTCGTTACAGCGGTGAGCGCGATGTTGCTGGGCAGCATCCTCTTCGAAGGTAATGACAACGTTATCCTCTACCCCCTAGCCTTAGGCGCCCTATCGATAGTCGCTTCGATTATTGGTAGCTGGTTTGTTCGCTTATCAAGGAGTGGCAACATCATGGGCGCGATGTACAAAGGCTTGATCGCCGCCATCGTTTTAGCGCTCGCTGGCATCTGGCCACTGACGAGCTGGCTGATGAGCGATGAATTTAACGTTGCCAAGCTCTTCGGCGCCGCCGCTATCGGTATCGGCGTTACGGCCGCGATGATGCTTATAACCGAGTACTATACCTCAACTAAGTACCGACCCGTTCGGTCAATTGCCAAAGCCTCGGAAACCGGTCACGCCACCAACATTATTTCCGGGTTAGCGCTCTCAATGCGCTCGACAATGTGGCCAGTGCTGGTTATTGCGGCAGGCGCGCTGGGTGCTTTTGAGCTGGCTGGTCTCTACGGCGTTGCCGTAGCGGCTTTCTCGATGCTTTCCCTGACGGGTTTGATTGTCGCCATTGACGCCTTCGGCCCGATTACTGATAACGCTGGCGGGATTGCCGAAATGGCAGAACTACCGAGCGAAGTCCGCACTGTCACTGATGCGCTTGACGCTGTTGGCAACACTACTAAAGCCGTTACGAAAGGTTACGCGATCGCTTCGGCCGGCTTGGCGGCCCTGGTACTCTTCGCCTCTTACACGCAAGAAATTGCCGCTAAGGGTGTCGATATCGCTTACAGCCTATCCGACCCGTACGTCATCGCTGGACTCTTTATCGGCGGTCTGATGCCGTATCTCTTTGCCGCGATGTCGATGGAAGCCGTCGGCCGCGCTGCTAGCGCCGTCGTGAGCGAAGTACGCCGTCAGTTCAAGGAGCGTCGCGGTATTCTCGAAGGCAAGATTAAGCCCGACTACGCCCGCGCCGTCTCAATAGTTACTGGTGCTGCCTTACGAGAGATGATTGTCCCGGCGCTCCTGCCAGTAGTCGTGCCGATTCTTGTCGGCTGGCTCTTAGGTCCAGCGGCGCTAGGTGGTCTGTTGATTGGCTCGATCGTCACAGGGCTGTTTGTGGCTCTGTCGATGACTACCGGAGGCGCGGCTTGGGATAACGCCAAGAAGTACATCGAAGAAGGTAATCACGGTGGCAAGGGTTCTGAAGCCCATAAAGCCTCGGTCACTGGAGACACCGTCGGCGATCCGTACAAAGACACTGCTGGCCCAGCTATAAATCCCATGATAAAAATTGCCAACATTGTGGCAATTTTGATCATCACACTAGTAATCCGATGATAGCGAGCGATTTATCAAATCGAGAGCTTTCTGAGGCGCAGCCGCTGATCAAGATTGCGAATATCGTGGCGATTTTAATTATCGCCTTGGTAATACGTTGAGGCTATGGTTGAACGACAACCGTTCCACTGGGTTGTCGACCGCTTCGAGAACGGCCACGCGGTACTAACAAGCCCAAAAGGCGAGGCGATCGTCCCGCGGACGATGATGCCCGCCAGCTGCAAAGAGGGTGACGTCCTAACGGCCGAGTTTTTCTTACTAAAAAATGAGCGCAAGCGTCGCGAGAATGTTGCTCGGGCGCTGCTTGAAGAGATCTTGGGCGCCGAGTAGAGTCAATAACGTATCATGAGCACGACAACAACTACCGTTCCCTTCTCCTTGAGGTGGCTCGACAAGCTGCTTCGTTCAGGGTCTAAAGCCAAGCGAAGCGCGGTAGCAAGCCTAGTAGTCGTAGCGCTGTTGGCGTTGCTGTATCTGGCTTACAGTCTAATATTCTTGGGACGGGTTTACCCTAACGTATTCGTCGGGACGCAACAGTACAGCGGCCTGAAACTGTCAGCAGTTGAGGAGCGTTTAAATACCGTCGTCTCATCTTCCCTCTCGCAACCCCTAAATCTTAATTACGCCGGCAAAACCTATTCGGTTTCAGCTAAAGAGGCGAACTGGTCGGCCGACACTAAAGGCACCGCCGAGACAATTTTCAAGGTCGGACGACAGGCCGATTGGACTCAAAGTCTACTCGAGCAGGTTACGGCGCCGTTCTACAGCCGCCACCATTATGTTCAGGCCGAGTACGACGAGACTTACCTAAAGACCACCCTTTCCGGCATCGCTGAGTCGATCGACGAACCAGCCGTGAACGCCAGCGCTGAGTTCGAGGGGGATAAGTTAGTCATCACTCACGCCAAATCAGGCGAGACGATTAACCAAGAAACTCTCCTTGGCCAAATTCTCGATCGTTGGTCGAGTGGCAGCACTGAGCCAATCGAGCTGGTTCGCCAAAAGGCTGAGCCTAGTATCGTTATTGACGACGAAGTTGCGCTCAAAACCGCTGCTGAGAGTTTGGCAACAAAGAAAATAACCTTAGTTTGGGAAGGCGGCCGCAAGGATTTAAACAAAGGAGACGTTAACCGACTCGTTGACTTTACCGGCGTTCAACAGCCAGGCTCACTTTCTGGCAAGAAGGTCTTGCGCGCCAGTTTCACCGACAATAAAACGCGGTCCTATCTTCAGGAGCTGTCGGCTGAATCGATCGACCAACCAGCCAAGGATCCAAAACTCGGCATAAAAGAAGGTAAATTGGTAATTCTTGAGGGCGCCTCGGAGGGACGAGTAGTGGATATCGACGTAAGTGCCAAAACTGTTCTGGCAGTGCTAAACGATCCGACCGCGACCGAGGCTAGTTTGACCTTCAAAGCTCAAAAGCCACTAATTACTGAGAATAACCTCGATTCGCTAGGGATTAAGGAGATCGTCGGACTTGGCGAGACTAGCTTTGCCGGCTCACCAGCTAACCGCCGAGCCAATATCGCCAACGGCGTGCGGCTATTGCAGAGTACGCTAGTCAAACCAGGCGACGAGTTCTCGACGGTCAAGACGCTCGGGGCGGTTGACGGTACGACCGGCTTCTTGCCGGAACTGGTGATCAAAGAGAACAAGACTACCCCAGAATTCGGTGGAGGCCTCTGCCAAGTCTCAACAACTCTGTTTCGAGCCGTTCTGAACGCTGGCCTAAAAGTTACGGAGCGCCAAAACCACTCATATCGAGTGTCTTATTACGAGCCGCCGGTTGGACTGGATGCGACAATTTACCTGCCAAAGCCCGATTTCAAATTCCTTAACGACACCGGCAACTATCTTTTAGTTCAAGGCCAAGTTATTGGCAGCAAAGTTATCTTTGAACTCTGGGGAACCAAGGATGGACGTGTTTCAAGCCTTACGACGCCGATCGTTACTAACGTCTTGCCACCACCACCGGAAGTCCGCACCGAGACGGATACTCTGATGGTCGGCGAAGTGAAGCAGACCGAAAAGGCTCATGAGGGGGCAACAGCCGTGGTGGCTTACACTGTGACCCGTAACGGCCAGGTGATTAATAAACAAACATTCAAGTCGGTTTACAAACCCTGGGCGGCGAAATTCCTGGTTGGTACAAAACAACCTGAGAGTCCGCCACCTGTTGAACCGCCACCCCCTCAGCCCTGACTTCGTTTTCGCGTGCGACCGGGTACTTGCCGATAGTGTAACGGCAATCTTTGGGTGGGTTCGTTATCTTTGTGGAACCTTCCCGCAGCCTCAACAAAACCGACAAAAAGCGGGTGTGGGCGCAACGGGCGGCTCCGGAATTCTGGGTGAAACTGACAGGCCAGGAAATAAGGATGGTCTTTCAGCTCTATGAGCTCGACAAGATCCAGCGCATTATTCACACCTGCTACAATAAACTCTCCCCCCTCCTCAAGAACTGGTCGGTAGGCGTTGTTAAACTCGTAGCGGTGACGGTGTCGTTCCTGAATTGAGGCCTTACCGTACAGCTCCCGAGCCTTGGTCCCCTGAGCCAAGCGACAGGGGTAATTGCCGAGCCTCATCGAGCCGCCATACTCAAGGTGAGCCAGTTTTTTAACTTGATCTGACATCGTCGTGATTACTGGCTCGCGAGCGTTGCCATCAAATTCGGTCGAATTAGCTTCCTCGAGCCCTAGGACGTTGCGAGCGTATTCAATTGTTGCGAGTTGCATTCCCAAACACAGACCCAAGAAAGGAATCTGGTTTTCCCGAGCGTATTGGATCGCGAGTAGCATCCCCTTGATCCCTCGCTTGCCAAAGCCACCAGGGACGCAGATTCCGTCTAGGTCCGCCAAAAGCGTTGTTCCGACTTGCTCGACTCGCTCGCTATCTATCAACACAACAGAAAGTCCGTGGGTCGACTGCCAGCCGGCCGCCTTCAGTGCCTCAATTACCGAGAAGTAGGTATCGCTCATCGACATATACTTGCCGACCAGGCCGATTTTAAGCGTTGTTTTGCGCCGCCGACGAATGCGACGTACAAGCGCCTCCCAGTCGTTGCTGCGCTGTCGAGGGATCTTTAGCTTCAAATAATTCAGGACTAAACGGTCAACTTTTTGCGCAGCGATCACTAGCGGCACGGCGTAAACAGTATCAATCGTCTCGAGGCCGACAACCGCCTCCTCGGGCAGTCCGCCAAAAAGTGCGATCTTTTTTAACTGTTGCCTGTCGATTGGGTGATCAGCACGACAGAAAACGATATCTGGCTGAATACCGCGCGCTCTTAAATCTATAATCGAGTTTTGAATCGGCTTGGTTTTTGTCTCCTGCGAAGAGTCTAGATATGGTAAGTAGCCGACATGGACGAACAAGACATTATTGCGTCCTCTCTCCCACGCGACTTGACGCGCTACTTCAATGAAGTGGCTGCCTTCAATGTCACCGACAGTGCCACCGATTTCTATGACCAGGATATCGGCCTCGGATTGCTCGGCCGCTCTGTAAAGCCGCTCTTTGATCTCGTTAGTGACGTGCGGGATGACCTGGATAGTTTTGCCCAGGTACTTGCCCTGGCGTTCCTTCTCGATAACACTGCGGTAAATTGCGCCGCTCATCACAGAGGAGTCGCGCGTTAGCTCCACATCAAGAAAACGCTCGTAGTGGCCCAAATCTAGATCTGTTTCGGCGCCATCAGCGGTCACGAAACACTCGCCGTGCTCAGCGGGGTTCAGAGTGCCGGCGTCAACGTTTAAATACGGGTCAAATTTTTGCAGGAAAACTTCGTAGCCGCGATTTTTCAGAGTGTTAGCAAGAGAGGCGGCGACAATTCCTTTACCCACCCCAGAGAGGACTCCGCCGGTAACGAAGACGAACTTCGCCGACATCTAAGCTACCCTACGTTACCGAGCCATTTTCGTCAAACAGAGGGCCTGAATCTTGACTTTTGAACCTGTTTGTGCTATGGTTTTTTAACGTTTTGTACCCGCTCTCAACCGAGAGCACGACAATCAGGACAAAGAGGTGCTATGTGGCTGCAACTGAGCTATCCGCAATCGAGAAGTTCCGCCAGGAGCAGAGCTTCTTTCTCGTCAACCGACGCCAGCTCTTTAAGGGTTGGCCCCACGTCAAACAAGCGGTTGTCACCGCCTACTATCTATTCGGTAACGGCGACCGCCGTGACGCCCCGACCAACGACTGGGGTCTGCTTCTTCGCAATATGGTCCCCGCCCAGCGGGAGCGCGAGTACTGGTTAAAGCAGCGAGAAAAGATCGCCGAAGCCTTAGGGCCGTCGGCGACCGAGAGGCAGGTGTTGGAGAAGCTCGACAAGCAGATCTACGCCACCTTGCTTAGCTACTACCAGGCCGGACCGACCGAGGTCCGAACCCGTATGGGTTGGGTCGAGGAGGACAAACGGGACGGCGTCCGCAATTCCAACGCCTTGCTGGCGCGCAAGCTCAGCGAGGTAAAGAAGATGCGTAAGGCCGGAATCCGGTCCGATCGCCAGATCCAGATCGCTGGTAGCAGGGGGTTGGAACAAATTCCCGGCATAGCGAAGAAAACGGCGACCAAAATCGTCACGGCTGTAGGAGACAAGAAGCTTCGAGCTCGTAAGCCCCAACAGCTGGTACTGTTCACCTAGAGTCGCGCCCTCTTTGTCCGTCCTTGAGTCCCCCGTACAATCGTGCGGGGGCTCTTCTTTTACCCCTGAAAACGGGTTAAAATTTCCTCAATGGAATTCGACCGGACAATCTTTAAAGCCTACGACGTTCGCGGTATCTACCCAGGGCAAATCAACGAAGCCGCCGTTAAGCGCATCGCCCAGGCGTACGCGGCCTTTTTGAAGCCGAAAGTGGTGGCGGTTGGCCGGGACGTCCGCACAAGTGGCCCGGTCCTACAAAAAGCCGTCATCGACGGCCTAATCGAAGCTGGCGTTAACGTTGTCGATATCGGCGTGGGCTCCACCGACAGCTTGTATTTCGCCGTTGGCTACTACCATTACGACGGCGGTATTCAGG
This sequence comes from Candidatus Berkelbacteria bacterium, assembly GCA_016432625.1. Lineage (NCBI taxonomy): Bacteria > Candidatus Berkelbacteria > Candidatus Berkelbacteria bacterium. The sequence continues at coordinate 694,161 of CP066697.1, read as the reverse complement.
TTTCCGCTTCACACAACCCGGCCGAATATAACGGCCTGAAGATTATCGCTGCTGGCGCGGCCGCTATTTCTGGCGATACCGGTCTGAAGGAAATTCAAGCACTCGCCACGGGCAATCAAGATCTTTCTGGCGAGAATGAGGGCGAAGTACACTCGCGGGATATAAGTGAGGATTATTTAGATTTCCTGGCTACGTTTACCGATTTTGAGACGCTCACTACGCTCAAGTTGGTGGCGAATAACAACTTTGGCGCTACTGGCGCGTTTGTTGAAAAGTTAATTGATCGACTTGGGATGTCGGAAGCGATCGAACTTATTAAACTTAATTTTGAGCCAGACGGTAGTTTCCCTAAAGGCCGGCCCGATCCTCTGATCCCAGAAAACCGCGCCGAGACCAGCCAGCTAGTTATCAATTCTGGTGCTGATATGGCGGTGGCCTGGGATGCTGATGGTGACCGCTGCTACATTGCTGATGAGAACGGCCTTTTTATCGAGGGTTGCCACCTCACCGCACTTCTTGCTGGGCACTTACTCCAGAAGCATCCGGGCGAAAAAATAATTTACGAGCCGCGCAATATTTGGGCCGCCGAGGAAACGATCAAGGCGAACGGTGGCGTACCTGTTTTAAATAAAACGGGTCACGGATTTATCAAAAACCGCATGAAAAGCGAAGACGCCCTGTTTGCCGGCGAGATGAGCGGCCACTTTTACTTCCGCGACTTCTTTTTTGCCGACAACGGCATTATCCCGTTCCTGCTGATGCTGAATATCATTGCCGCTAACCCCGGAAAAAAAGTTTCCGAGATTGCGCGTACGTTAAGAGACAAGTACTTTGTCTCAGGCGAAATTAACTTTAAAGTCACAGACGTACCAACTGCGTTAGCGGAAATTGAGAAGAAGTACCAAGACGGCGTAATCGATCGAACCGACGGCCTCTCTGTAAGTTTTGGCACTTGGCGCTTCAACTTACGCTCCAGTAACACCGAACCGCTCCTGCGCCTGAATGTTGAAGCCAAAGATAATGAGCAGCTCTGTTCGGAAAAGTCTGCTGAATTACGACAACTGATCGAGACATTTGCCAGTTAAAAGACGGGACCCCTCGCGGTGTGGCGAGGGGTCAGAGTGACGAATGTGAGAACTAGCCGTTATTTTCCCGACTTTGGTCGTTTGGTTCTGCCGAGCGGCAGCCTGAAGACCTCACAGAACGGCGATGTATCGGCGCAAGGCCGGCAGACCGCGTTCAGGAAAGGTTCGCTGTTGCCGACCGCTCCTTCGGCGACGTAAACGAACCGTTCTTCTTCCAGAAAGGCCCCATTGACGACCGTCTCCTCCCCCTCAGGGCAGAAGAAGCATCGGTGCTTCATATCCAGATCGTCAAAGGGCAGCTGGCTGGGTTTTCTGGGTCGCTCGTTGAGCGCCGCCAGGCTGGTTGTGTCTCGCCGGTAGCGAGCAGCTTTGTTCTCGTCATGTGAGTTGTACGACAAGGCTTCCTCCGTGAATTGTCTTTCGGATAAAGACGCCACTATTGTAGTTTCTTTAACCTATTAGGTCAATCGTTGAGGTTGAGGCCAAGCGCTTTTTTGACGACCAGGAGCGTCTCTTGGGCTACGGGACGGGCTTTGCCGGCGCCCTCTTCCAGCAGCCGTCGGATTTTTGCGGGATCGTCCATGAGGGCGTGATAGGTTTTCTGCACCGGCGCCAAAAAGGCGTTGATGTCCTCGGTTAATTGTTCCTTCAGCTCGGTGTAACGCAAGGTGCCTTTCTTCTGCTGCTCTTCGAAGTGCAGATACGTTTCAGGCTCGCTGAAGTTTTCAAGCAGTAGGAAAAGATTGGCTACCCCAGGACTCATTTGGCTGTAGTTGGGGTCAGAGTCGGTTACGGCTCGCTTGAGCGTCTGCTCAACGACACTCGGCTCGTCGAGCAGCGTTATGGCGCTACCCGGGACGGATTTGGACATTTTCTTTGTCGGGTTGTTTAAGGCCATGACTCGGCCAGCTTTATTTAATTGAACTTTTGGTTGCGCTAACGTTTGGCCGTAAAGGTTATTAAGGGTTTCGACGATGTCTCTCGTTAATTCGACGTGCTGAGCTTGATCCTCGCCGACTGGCACGATCTCTGGTCGATAGATCAATATATCGGCGGCCATTAACACCGGATAAGCAAACAGCCCCGCGTTCTGGCCGTGACGATCGGACTTTTCTTTGTACTGCGTCATTCTTGAGAGCGCCCCGACAGAAGTCAGGCTCATCAGGAGCCAGCAAAGCTCGGCGTGCTCCGGCACTTGGGATTGGACGAATAAGCTAGCCGATTTCGGGTCGATCCCGAGTGCCACCAGCATCGCCGCCGTCGAGAGGACATTTTGACGTAGCTCGGCGGCTTTCGGGCGCTGGGTTAAGGCGTGATAATCGACGATGAAAAAATAGGCGTCATAGTCGTCCTGCAACTCGACCCACTGCTTGATAGCGCCCAGATAGTTGCCGATGTGTAGAACGCCAGTCGGTTGGATGCCGCTGACTAAACGCTTTGCCATTACAGGAAGATTGTACCTGAAATAACCCGCTTGCAGTCACCTACGCACCGGCGTACGGTTTTCCTTACACGCTCTTCACAATTTGGGCGAACACGGAGGTTGTTATGCGCTACGCGTCGCTGTTCCTGTGCCTATTTCTTCTCCCGGTCTGCGCGCACGCGCTTCGGGTCCAGAAGTACCGGATGGGGGTAGATATCCTCATCTTTCGTCACTTTGTCGGCGGTAAAAGTGAGGCCTGGGTTAGAAACAATACCAAGGCCAAGCGAGTATCCGTTGCCGGCTTCTTCGGCCGCAAGACTGTTAACGGCCGCAAGCTTTTCCACGGTGTTGATCTCTGGATTCTTGATGGCAAAGTTCGTATCCCTTCGCGCTTTAACCGTCCGATCCTGGTTTCGCACTGGGATGGGAAGGTCGAAATCGTCGCGAACATCAAGGCAATCAAAGACCTGACTAACGTCATGTCTGCCGAAGCGGGTATGAAAAACCCGCCAAAGCCAAGCGAACGATTAGCTCGCCAGTTCTGGGCCGTAAAGAATGGTTTCTACTTCCATTTCGAGATGGTCGGAACAGCCTCACGGTGTCTGAGGGTGGCTAAGCAGTGGGGTTTCGGCACGATAATCCACTTCGACGGCGGATCTTCGCTAGTGGCCAAGTTCAGCCCGTCGTATGCTACGGTCTACCACAAGCCCAAGTCCCAGGATTTGCCGGTCAACTCGGCCAGGCTTCAGCTGGCCAGCAACTGACCCATAGATAAGTGTCCCGTCATTAATGGCGGGACACAGTCTTAATCGTTGCCAGTAAAAGTGCAAAGCGCTACCATTGACTCATGAAAAGGGCCCAGGTTATTTTCCTAGTCATTGGGTTAATAGTAGGCTTACTAGTTGGCTCGTATTTCCCTGTAAAAAACTGGTTCAATTACGAGGCTGCTGACAGCGCCACCCTCCCCCTAGTTGCGCCGCCTGAAGAATTTGCTCCCTCAACTGAGCTAGGGACCGCTGTCAACTCGATAATTCAAGTCTCCATACAGGAAAACGGAGTGGAAGCGTTCAAGAAGACTGGTCCGACTAAAGTGACGTTGTCTCAGGGCTGTTCTTCGGGGGTGCTCGAAGAGATCAGGAAAAAAATCCAGGAGCGCTTTGACGACATATTCAATAACGGTAACTGCAGTATCTTTCAAGTTATCTTCACGGGCATGTTCGACATCACCGTTGAGAAGGGAACCGTTAGTGGAAACACGAGGGTTACCTGGAAGTATGAAGGTGATATGACAATCTACCGAGTCAACGAAGACTGTGAAGTAGAGAGCGAGACCTTCCCGTGGCGTCTAAGCGGCCAATATGAGTCTGGCGTAAAAAACAAGGCCGACCAGTGGATTTTGATCTGCAAGGATGCAATTCCTTGGCAATTCTCCGTGAAGCCAAATTGGGACCGTGACTGTCCGTGTGCCAACCCAGTTGAACTCCCCGCTTAAACGGAGCCAAACGATCTTCGCGCATTGATTTGTCAGGTTTTGATACCTATACTTCGTTGGACCGCTTAGGCGGAGCAAATATCATGAAACGTCCGCATTTTCTCGCCGTTGGCCTGGCTTGGCTGATTCTCATCTCCTACGGGGTATTCATTATCGACGGTTTGCCGCTGATGCTGGCTGATCATCGATGGCTGGACGCGGGCATGTGCGTCGTTGTCCTTACGGTTGGCGTATTACTTTTTCGCTCAACACGCCTTGGTCGCTATGTCCTCACCTGGATACCCTCACGTCCGAAACAACCTAAGTGAGCGGATTGACTGCTCGCTCAGTGCCCCGCCCGTCAAACGGCGGGGCTTCTACGTTACGGCCTCTTGACGCTATGTAAAGTAAACTTTACAATGCTTCAAGAAACAAACTAAGTAGGAGGTTTGATTGAATGAAGATTCGACCATTAGGTGACCGTCTAGTTGTGAAGCCACTAAGCGCCGAGACTACCTCAAAGTCCGGCATCGTTATACCTGATACCGCCAAAGAAAAGCCGCAGCAGGGCGAGGTAATTGCTGTAGGCGCGGGACGTCTGGATAAAGACGGCAAGCGCGTACCGTTAGAGGTGAAAGTCGGCGACCGGGTAATGTTTACCCGTTACGGCGGCGACGAATTCAAGTTAAACGACGAGGAAGTTAAGATCCTGCGCGAAGACGAGATCCTCGGAATTTTGGAGACTAAATAATCATGGCAAAACAAATTAAGTTTTCTCAGGACGCCCGCGACAAAATTAAACACGGCGTCAACGTGCTTGCTGATACGGTTAAGGTAACGCTAGGTCCCAAGGGTCGTAATGTGCTGCTCGACAAAGGTTTTGGCGGCCCAACAATCACTAACGACGGCGTCACGATCGCCAAAGAAATTGATCTGGAAGATAAATTCGAGAACATGGGTGCTCAGCTCGTCAAAGAAGTTGCTTCCAAGACTAACGACAACGTTGGGGACGGCACCACTACTGCCACGCTGCTTGCCCAGGCGATGATCAACGACGGTTTGAAGAACGTCGCCGCTGGTTCTAACGCTATGGCGATTCGCCGCGGTATCGAGCGCGCCACCGAAGCGGTTGTTGATCATCTCAAGAAGAACGCCAAGAAGATTTCGACCAAGGAAGAGATCGCTCAGGTCGCCTCAATCTCCGCCAACGATCCAGAGATTGGTGAACTGATCGCCGAGGTTTTTGATAAAGTCGGCAACTCCGGCGTCATTACCGTCGAGCAGTCACAATCGATCGGTACCGAGTACGAGCTGACCGAGGGTATGCAGTTTGACCAAGGCTATCTCTCCGCCTACATGGTCACCGATACAAGCCGCATGGAGGCTGTTATCGAGAAACCTTATCTGCTAATTACCGACAAGAAAATCTCAAGTATTCAAGAAATCCTGCCGCTACTCGAAAAACTTGCCCAACTGGGCAAGAAAGAGCTGGTCATTATATCCGAAGACCTCGAGGGCGAGGCTTTAGCGACAATTGTTGTTAACAAGTTGCGCGGCATTTTGAATATTCTGGCCGTTAAGGCTCCAGGGTTTGGCGACCGACGCAAAGAGATGTTGCAGGACATCGCGACGCTTACTGGCGGCGAAGTCATTAGTGAAGAAAAAGGCATGAAGCTTGACGAAGCAACTTTAGAGATGCTCGGCCAGGCTCGTCGCGTTGTGGCTGACAAAGAGAAAACCACCATCGTTGACGGTAAAGGCGCGCAAAAAGATATTCAGGCTCGTGTTAGTCAAATCAAGGCCCAGATCGACAAGGCAACTAGCGATTATGACAAAGACAAACTCAAAGAACGTCTCGGCAAACTCTCAGGAGGTGTTGCTGTTATCAAAGTTGGCGCCGCGTCGGAAGTTGAACAAAAAGAAAAACAGCACCGTGTTGAGGACGCCAAAGAAGCGACCCGTGCCGCGATCGAAGAGGGTGTGGTTAGCGGTGGTGGCGTCGCCTTGCTTGAAGCCCACCAGGCTCTAAACAAGGGTAAGTTTGATGGCGACGAAGAGATCGGTCGCGAGATTGTCTCTCGTTCGCTTGTCGTCCCGGCCTGGCAGATTGCCAGTAACGCTGGCGCTGAGGGCTCAGTGATCGTTGCCCGCATCCTTGAAGGCAAAAAAGGCTCAGGTTACGACGCCCAAGAAAATAAGATGGTTGATATGATCGCCGCTGGCATCATCGACCCGCTCAAAGTCACGCGTGCAGCGTTGCAGAACGCCGCATCCGTTGCCGCGATGGTCTTGACAACCGAAGCCGCCGTCACTGATTTACCTGAGAAAAAAGAACCAATGCCCCCGATGCCTGACATGGGCGGTATGGGTGGGATGGGAATGTAATATCTCTTCAAGAGATGCAGAGAAGCGCCGCAAGGCGCTTTTTTGTTTTGCAGAGGGGTAGGGGTGCTACTTGCGAAGCGCTGCCCTACCCCTCTGCACTCCCCACCCAAGCACGCTTGCCCCAGGCGGGTGGAGAAAACTGGCTCGCTGGTTCTGTTGCAACAGATGCATGGCTCGCCAGTTTTCGGAGTAAAGAAGAGCTCCGCCTGGTTAGGGCGGAGCAATTCGGTTTTGAGCAGTCTTTAGCTCGGGTCGGGCCAGGGGACGATGAAGCTCTCTGGCAGCTCGGGCCGGGGTCCGTTGATGTAGTGCTTAACGTCCCCTCCGTGAACTCGAACGACCTGGTGAAAGTGCAGTGCTTCGAGACCAGATACTATACGTGTCCAGGCGCAAGCGTTGCCCTTTTCCCAGGGGTCGACCATCTCGCCGTTGAAGCGGAAAGTCTGAAGAGTCGTCATTGGACCGCATTCTCCATAGGTTGCGAGCTGTCGTTGTATCCAGAGGTCGACGTAGAAGTCGACTTCGTCCGTCCATAGGAACCCAATCATAAAGTCGGTGTCATCCGGGACGAACTCTTGCTCTCCTGCGGTGGAGTGGAAGCTCCAACCCTCGGCGAACTCGGCGACCATCTCAACGGCAACATCTGCCGAAAGATTATCGCGGAGCTTCTTCACGTCGCAGTCGACATAGCAGATCAACTCTCGTCCACCGAGAATCGTCAGAAGCGGGACGAAAAACATAACTGTAATGAGCCTCCTAAACTCTGCGGTGGATTATATCCTACCGAACCTGAAAAATCAATCAATTAGGGGTATAATTTCAGAAATGATTCAAGCGCCAAGCGAAGGAACAATTATTGCCAACGAACCGATTGCAGACAAATACACGCTGCCGTTTGCACCAGAACTGGTGCAGTTTATTAAAGACGGCCATAAGGCGACGACATATCGCCTCGGTTACAAATACGACTATCTTCAACTCGAAGACGTCGTTACTATTACTAACGCAGTTACTAAGGAAGTTGTCGGCAAAGCGACCGTGACCGGCAAGTCATTTACTACTTTTCAGGACTTACCGTTAAATACCCCTGGCCATGAGGCTTACCAAGACAAGGAACATCAGCGCCGGATTTTCGAGGGTTACTACGCCTACACCGGCAAGCCGATTGAAGACGACTCCAGGTTTATGGTTCTCGAGTTCGAGCTAGCGGAATAGTTGCCAAAAGAAAACGGCTTGATCTGTTGATTCTCCTGGTGACTCAGGTAAAATACACCAACGCACCTGTCTGAAAGGACAAACATCATGGGAGATCGATATGCAAGCAAATAGAGAAATGATGAACGAGGCTTGCCGCCTCATAACGCATGCTGGGATTAAGCTTAAAGAAAACTTCGGCTGTTGTGACAGCCGTTGCAAGAGCAATCCCCACGACCTAGTCACCGACCTCGACCGTTCAACGGAAGAGTTCCTCAATACCGAGCTGGAGCGCCTTTATCCCGAGATTGGTTTCGAGGGTGAGGAGTTTGGCTTAGCTCGTGCCGGAAGCGGCGACAGCCGCTGGCTGGCCGATCCAATCGACGGCACCTTCCACTTCGTGAAGGGCATTCCGCACGCCACCACGATGTTGGCGCTGCTCGAAAACGGAGTGGTAACGCTCGGCGTTATCTACAACTTCGTCACGCACGAGCTCTTTACGGCTCTGCGGGGCGGGGGCGCTTACCGAAATGGTGAGCGTATCCATGTTAGCGATCAGCCGCTTCATGGCTCGTGCGTCTCGGTTGAGATACGTCGCGATCGCGATTACGCCGCTAACCGCGAGTTCTACTACCGAATCCACGACCGAACGATGATCTACCACACCCTGAACTGTGGTTACGAGTTTGGTCTGGTGGCGTCCGGCAAGCTCGACGGGCGAATCTGCTACCAGCCTTGGGGGACGCACCTGGACTTCGCGTCCGGCTCGCTGCTCGTGCACGAAGCCGGTGGCATCGTCAGCAATATCGGCAAAGATCGGCAGTATGACGTCATGGATCTCGATCTACTGGCCGTCAACCCCGCGATTTACCGCGATCTGACGGAGGGCGATCAGGCGCTCTTCCCGATTGAGCCACTGCTCTTCAGCATCGACCCGGTCTGACCGGTTACCGAATGCCCGCCAAGGAGAAATCCAAGGCGGGCGTTTGTTTGCCGCTGCTTTCGGGGTATAGTCGTGGCAGTAGAGGTGCGAGATGCTAATTAGCTCCTTAAGCTTCATCGTTCTCGGGCCCAAGGGACCCGAGCTGACCAGTAAGAAACCACCTGGGGTGCATATCCGGCGAGACCTGGATGGCTGGTGGTTCGACGCCGACAAACCGGCCGGCAAGCAGTTGCCGCCGTATGAGTTGATACGGCAGATCGGCGAGGATTTCACCGCTCGAGCGCATGGCGATTACGGCCTGATGGGCGTGATCGAAAGTGGCAACAAGGTCCACGCAAAGAACGCTAGGCGCTTCTGCGCTGAGTACCGCAAGGCTCACCCCGCCGGCCGGCGGACAAGTCGGGCCGAGTGCGTCGCGACCCAGTGCGCGCTAGCCGCGCTGTAGTGAGCGGACACGACTATCACCCGCCCCCGATCTTCGGATCGTGGGCGGGCTTTGCTGTGTTAGACAACCCACTAGCACCCTACTCACTTCACTTCGATTATTCGCTTGACCATTAACAGGTCTACTAATAAACTATTAACACGTTTCTTGGCCCATCAGGGCAAGGGATAGTCCGACACGGAGGGAGAGGATATGGGTTCTAAAAGCCCTGCACCAACGAACGTTCTACTTCGATTCACCAACGGCTCCAGTATGACGCTGGAACAGATGTGCCCCGCGCTCTACGACACTTTGCGCCGAAACCCTGGCTGGTCCAGGGAGAACCAGGCCAAAGCAGTACGCTTGAGCGGCTGCGCTAACAAGCAGAAGCTGCTTAAAGAGCTCGCCAACACCCGAATCATCAAATGCCAGACGCGCTGAAAAGCCCTGGCCGAACCGCTACCCGCCGCTGCAATGCACCGGCGGGCTAGTCATATCAATGCCGTATTTTACCTAACTTGACAGTAGGCGTAGACTGTAACAAGTCGATCCTGCGACGTCGATCCAGACGTTGACGGGCGAGCACCAAGCGAAAGTAACCAGACGGGTCATCTCGAACCGACCCTCATTTCCTCCTCCTCAACCCCCGCGGCACCTGGCTGCGGGGGCCTCTTTATAGAGAAGACCCCGCCGGTGAGGGCGGGGCTTCAGGAGGTGTCGGAAAGTTGGTCGTGGCTTCCCTTGCGAGAAGCGAGAATGGTCGGGATCAGGCGATCACAAACGGATGGATATGTGCCTTGAGATCCGAAGACCTCAGGTATCCTTCTTGGCACTCTTGGCAAAGCTTCCTTTTTGCTTCCTCGAGCGGGATTTCTCTGACGTCGCGGGCCGCTAGGCCACAGATAGTGCGGTACCAGCCACCGCGATTCGGTCTGAGTTCCCGATCGTTGCTGAGATGAGTTGTCACTGCAGCTCCGTTAGCTTTCGGTTGACCCCCTTTGAGGTACGTTGTTTTCATAGGGTTGCTCCGAGAGACTAGAGCTATAGTTTAGAGAAATACCCCCGACAGGTCAAGTAGATTACCCCAACAAATCGCCGCTATCGAACCACGGTACCGTTGGCTACGAACTGGTCTGGGTGAAGCGCCGCCGGGCCGCCTTCGGTTGTGGAAGCGGCGAGAACCATGCCGTTAGATTCAAGACCGCGAAGAGTCCTCGGCTCGAGGTTGCAGAGCACTGGCACTTGTTTGCCAATTAACGCCTTTGGATCTGGGTAACTCGGGGCAAAACCACCAACTATTTGCCGCTTCTCCGATCCCAGGTCGATCTCGAATTTCACCAGCTTATCGGTCTCTGGCACAAGTTCGGCGCTAATAATCGTGCCGATACGAACGTCTAGTTTCTGCCAGTCCTCGATCGTAACCATTAAGCCGGGGTGGCCTCTGTTTGGGCGAGCTGGTCAAAGACCGGAGTATCGACGACATCGCGAAAAACTACCTGTCTTGGCGTGATGCTTACTAGGAATTGGCGAGGGATGATTCGCTCGTTTAAGATATGGCGCCGTAAGTAGAAACGGACAATAAAACCGGTGTCGGCGTCGAGTAGGAGATCGAAAACTTTGCCGAGCTGTTTGCCAGACTCGGTCACAGCGTTGACGCCGACGACAGGGCCAGATTCTTTAGCTATCTTGTCGAGGTTTTTAAGGTCATTGGTTATCTCTTCAGCCGAATCAATCACGACGCCCTTCGCTCCTACAGATAAGACACTGTCAATTAGTAGCCCACCAAATTTAGAAACTACGGCGCCGCGCGCCACTTGCAGGGCAAAAAGCCGCGCCTCGTCGGAACGGTAAACGCACGTATCAACCGATCCAACTTTACGGCCGGTTACGTCCACGACCGGCGCGCCCATAATACTACTCGCCTCGATTACCATCTTGCATAAAGTGTAACAGAAAACGCGGTAAGGCTTTTTAGGCAAAATGTTCTTCTAGCCAACGGCGTTGTGTTCCACTACTATTGTGAAGGGAGGGCGACACGGCAAAGAAACCGCATAAACTACATTTTCGCTATAAGGTCAAAGATGGCCACGGTAAGATTAAATCTGGCCAAGCTTTGGCGTACGAAGCTGTTTCCGTACGCAAACTTTTAGAAGAACGCGGTTACACGATCATTTCTGTTGTCGAACAAAAAAAGGGTTTGGCCCACCTCAGTATAGGTAAGGTAAACGCTAAAGATCGGTCGATTATGTACCGAGAAGTTTCGACGATGCTTAAAGCCGGCGTCGGCATTACCCAAGCGGTTGATATCGCTGCCGAAACACCAAACCGCAAGCTGAAAGCCGTGATGCGCGAAGTCTATAAAAGCTTGGAGAATGGTTTCCCGCTATCCGTGGCAATGTCCGGGCACCCCAAAACTTTCCCCGAGGTGGAGATCGGCGTTATCCGTGCTGGTGAGGCGACCGGTAATTTGAGCAAAGTGCTCGACGAACTTTCGGTGACCACGGCCCGAACCGCCGAGTTTATTAGCCGGGTCCGCGGCGCCATGATTTACCCAGCGTTCATCTTGGTGGTTATGGTTATCGTAGGGTTCGTCATCCTAACCAGAGTCATTCCGCCGATCAAAGACATCTTCGAATCCACCGGGTCCGATTTGCCGATCTCGACCCAAATGTTGCTGGCGTTTACAGATTTTCTTATTAACCAGTGGTACTACCTTATTGCCATTATCGTCGGGTTGGTCGTAGCAGTTAAACTTTTTACGCTGACACGTGCTGGCAAGGATACAGTGAGCTATTTGGCGCTAAACTTCCCGATTTTCGGCGGGTTAACCCGAGAAGTTTACTTAGCGCGCTTTAACAGAACGCTGGCTTTACTGATCGGCGCCGGCGTGCCGATTATTGAATCGGTGGATATTATTGCCGACTCAACAACGAACACGATCTTCACACGCTCGCTTAAACAGCTACGCACCTCGCTTGAACAAGGCGCGGCGATCTCGTCGACTTTGCAAAAAAGCCGTTACTTCCCAAAGCTCATGACGCAGCTTTTACTGGTTGGGCAGCAGTCCGGCGACCTCGGCGGCTCAGCCAGCACTTTGGCGGAGTATTTTGAAACCGAGGTAGACGCCAAGCTTAGGACGTTTTCTTCGCTCGTCGAACCGTTTATTATTGTCTTATTAGGAGGGGCTGTGGGCTTCATTGTGATCTCTGTACTGCAACCAATCTACAATCTAACGGGGCAGTTTTAATTAAATTATGAAGCACGAAGCACGAAGCACGAAAGCCGAAACAAACTCTAAACGTTTTAAATTTCAAATTTCGAAATTAGGTATTGTCTCAAATTTCGGATTTCGGATTTCGAGTTTACCGCGTAACGGGTTCACCCTTATCGAGCTTTTACTTGTCATCTCGATTATCGGCATCTTAATTACCCTGGTTACCGTAACCATACGCCCGATTCAGCTAAAGTCTCGTGACGCTAGACGTAAGAGCGATCTCAATCTGTACTTAGCCGGACTCGATCTATTTAAAACCGACTTTAAGCTTTATCCGAACCATACTTTTTACTTGGGCAAGAATACTACTGACACCGGTGCCGCAACCTCCAGCCTAGATCTAGGTACAGATATCGCCGGCTGTGAAGGCTTGAGCGGCGCCGGCAATCCAACGAACTTCTCTGTCGCGACGGATTTTACCACCGCTTCAAGCGATTACGACAACGCCATCTTGAAGCCAGGCTTTACGGCCGTGAACCACTTCCTGACCTGCTTAAAGTACGTCGATCGGCTAGTTAGCGACCCAACATATGGCTCAACTAGCCTCAACGGTTACCAATACCGAGTATCTTACGACTATGTTGACGTACTGGTTGGCGCAAAGCTTGAGAATACCAACGACACCGAGCCGAAGTACTTATTCAACTCTTCTGCTCAAGCGGAGAAACGCTATTACTTAGGTAGCGGCGGTACGGTGCGCCACCTTGATGACGACTCCGACTCCGACTCAGTTTTTGGGGGAACCGCAAATGAGTTCTTCTTCACAACTTTTGGCGGCTTGCGGCAGATCCTGAACGGCAAGTACCTCTATCAATGCAACGGCAAGACTGTCGCCGGCGATATTAAGCGAGACGACCGATCACTAAGTGCCAACGAGCCGATTACTTACAGCAGTAATGCCTGGCGGGCGAATACTACGACTTGCGATAATGTCGATGCCAAGCTCGATGATATCCAGAGTTGGTAAACCCATCAGCCGCTCCCCAGCCCCGCAAAAAGGCTACAGCCTTATCGAGCTTTTAGTTGTACTGGCCGTAATCACCCTGATTAGCCTGGCAAGCTTGCCGAATATCTTCGGCCGTAACGACAGGCTGAGTCTGGACACTAGCGCCAATCGAGTCCGGCAGCTCTTAATCGATGCCAAGACAAGATCCTTAGCGCCTACGGGCAAGGATACAGGGGCTCTCGGGCAAGTTTACCAAGTTTCAATCGGGGACTTTAAATCCGGTCAAGCCGCTAACTACACCTTCACTGGGTCAGCAAGCACCAATCAGCTTTACCTAGAGCGTGGGGCGGCGCGCTGCGATCCTAGCGATACTCAAAGCGGCTTCGCCCGTCTTCGCGAACTCAAACTGCCGCGTAATATTTACATCTCCTCGTTTTTCCCTGCCAACTACGCAGCAGGTGACGTCAAGGCGGTGGTGCGTTTCACGGTTGGCAAGATCGGCTTCAACTGCGGTAACGCCTCAAACCCCAATATCGACTCGACCGACTTCAATAACGCCTCCTGGATAGGCAAATTGTCCAAATCTGCTGGCGAGGCACGAGCACGTTACCTAGTAATAACTGTTAGTGCCCAAAAGTTAACCGAAAAACGCTACGTCGTTATCGATCGGCAAACCAGCGAGATAACTGTCGCCAAAGTTAATCCTCAGGACTTCTTTACCGCGTTTTCCGACAGTCTGAAGCCGAAGTGGAGTGACGTAGGCATCGATCAAGCTGACTTCATATTGAACTTGCGTTGCGGTAACGGCGGCCCCAGCGTCGTCACGCTAAGCTACCCCCGGGCTGAGGATCGGGTCACTGACCCAAATGACCCGGATCCGAACCTAGCAGTCTACTACGACATAAGCTGGCAAGTTAACGGCGAGATGGCTAACGGCCAGCCGCTGTTTAGGCCGCTGGCGATCCGCTACTTTTACGATATCCGTCCTGGCTTTGAAAGGGTTCAGTACACCTTCGAGACGACTTTGATATCGGTGTCGCATCAGCAGTTCCAGGTGGTAGTCAATGTGGCCGCCTCGGATGAAGCCGGCAATCTTCAGGACCCGTATCAAGCAGCGTTTGATGTCGAACGTCAGCGACAGAAGACTTTCACAATTGACTGTGGCCAAGGAAGCGTCAAGGACGAAGACGATGTCGTTGATCTTGATGATCCGACCGATCCAGGGGTGATCCTCTACAACTGTGCGCAACAGCAGGCTTATAACCGAAATCGTTTTGGTCGAGTTGCTGACCTGAGGGGAATTAGAAATATTTATCAACGGTGGCGCTTAGCGATACCTACTGAGGGGCAAGAATGCACCACGATCTAGCTAGGCGTAAAAAGGCTTTCAGCCTGATTGAAGTTGTCTTCGCGGTCAGCTTTTTGATTATGGTTGGAGTGGCGATGTCGTCGCTAAACTCAGCCGCTTCCCGTCTAGTAACTACCGCCGAAACTAAAGGCGCGGCGTATGCCTTGAACGAGCAGAGCCTATCGTATGTAACAATTCTCCGCGAGAGCCTGGGCGACACCTTCAAGCAAACGTATGAAAGCTCCTGCGTGCTTGGGGAGACTTGCTACGTGGCCTGTTCACAAGATAACTTAGCCCAAAACTGCACCTTGAACGCCGATCCTAAACCCGTGCAGCTAGGTCGTAGTCGGTTACAATTTGTGCCGGAAATTAATGTGATTAATACCGGTAATAACTATCTTGTGGTTGCTAAAACGACTTGGGGTAAAGGCGCTAACAGGAGCGTTGTCTCTAGCCAATTATTGGAGTAAGCCATGAAAATTAAGCCAAGTTTTACGTTAATCGAGATCGTTGTCAGCATCGGGCTTTTTATGGTCGCCGTCACTGTGGCGCTAGTTGCCACAGTCGGCACAAACAGCCTCGTCTCTCGGACCGATGCCCGCTCTTCAATTACTGAATCAGCTCGTTCAGTCACGGACACCATGCGGCGGATTGCCTCAAATGCACCTGTAGGCGCCGTCGATTTGCAAGGCTATTACACAAATCCCGATGCTTTTGCTGGTGTTCGTATTGAGGCCTTTTCAACGGCCCAGAACCGCAATACCTGTGAAGTCGTTGGCCGCGCTAAAGCAGCGGTTGACGCTAGTAACCAAGAGCTATACACCATTGACACTACTGGCGACACTATCGCTTACTGGGTTTATAAGGTCGATTCAGCCTTGCAATGCCCAGACCTAGCAACAATGCCGATTTACCAAAATCGCCTTTCGAGTAAGCAGGTGAAGGTGACTAATTTTCAAGCTCAACTTAACTCATATGATTGCGATCCGTCAGCTAACTGCGCCACAAAGCAACAGCTGCGCTACTCCTTCACCTTAGAATTAACCTTGCAGCAAAGCGGACGAGCTCAGGAGACAAAAACTTCGTCGACGACAGTCACGAGCGCTCTGCCTATCGGCCTTATCGGTACGGGGATTATTCCGGTTAATATCGCCACCACAGCGATGCCAAACGGCACTGTCGATGAGCCGTATAGTAAAGAAATTATCGGCGAGGGTGGTAAGCTGCCTTACTCTTGGAGTCACACTGGCAACCTGGGATCTTTCCCCAACCTCACTCTTACACAGCAGGGCAATAAGTACGTATTGCAGGGTACGCCTACTGTCGCAGGAACCGTAAGTATCACCGTCACTCTGCGCGATAGCACCAATCCCCAGTTGGTTGACGTTCAAGACTTAACGTTTGAGATCGCCGCTGGCGGCGGTGGAGGTGGCGGCGGTGGTGGAGGCGAAGAGGGTGGCGGCGAAGAGGGCGGAGAGGAAGCGCCACCGCCAGGGCCACCTGGGCCAACTTAAGCCATGAATAACTCGACCTTAAAACCTGGCTCAATTTTGCTTTTAACCGTGATGGTTATCGCTGTCCTGACAACCACCACCCTTGGCGCTGTGGCAATTCGTTTCGACCAATTAAGCTCGACAGACAAGATTAATAACTCCGCCGTTGCCAAACTTGCCGCCGACTCGGGACTAGCCAAACTCAAAGAGAAGCTTGAGTTAGGGACGGCGGTTGACCCGACGATTTACGATCTCGACAAAAACCAAGAAAGTACCGGGGTTGATCTAACGAAATACAAACCAAGTCCGCGCAGTATCGTTAGTAGCTACGAGAAGGCCTCAACCGCCCTACCACGCTGCTTATCGGTAGCCGTACTCTCGCCGTGGACTAACGGCGGTAAGTATTTGTTCCAAGATGACGACCCGTCTAACCCGGCGATGATTTTCTATTACGCTAATATCATTAACGATACGCCGCTCGGCTCCATTCCTGAAAACGGCTCAATCAGTGCCGAAAGTGACAAGCTTTTGCCGATAAGCGAGCTAACCAAGATGGGGCATTTCTATAACCCGTACGCGCCGGCCACAGAGCAGCAGAGCTACAGGGGGTACTGGACAATTAAAATGGGTGGCCCAGAAGATGAGTTTCTGACGCGTAAAAATACTGACAGCTCTGGCTCTTACTACGAGGGGCTAGATTTCCTGTACATTCCCTACCTGCCGCGCTGGGTTGATACGGCGTTAGTGACAAGCGGCGGCTCCACAACTGGAGTAGATCGGATCAGCGCCAACGATATTAAAACCCAGTTTGAGTCAACGATCAGAAATAATAACTTCAAGGTTTGGCTAGACGCCTCAGTCAAGGACAACGTTTTACAAGAATACGGTTTGGGCGATCTATTCACCGATAGCAATGAGTACCGAGTAAGCTGGCTTCAGCCGTCGTTATGGAACGATTTGCCGGAAGAGGACCTAGGGGGCGCCTACAAGACGGACGACATCAACGACACGCCAAATAAGCCTTGGGTAAAAAAGAATCGACCGGTCCTAACTGGCTCAAGCGGCAGTAATAACTGGGACGTGGATATTGTCCGAGGCAGCCGGCCGTTCTCGTTCGTTAAGCTGGCCAATAGCCAGAACGGCGTTCAGCTCACTCCAGGCGCGACAATAACAGGCCTTCTCTACGGCTCGATGGAAGGCATTCGTCTCAATAAAAAACTATCACTTACCGTCTTGCAACGTGGCCAGAAGACGCCGTTACTGCTGGAACAGCGCTCCAGCGACCAAGGCAAACTTTACGAAGCATCGGTGACAGAAGTTAGCGTTGCCGGCAATACAACAACAGTTAAGATCAAGCTCGGCCCGAATTCGTATCATACGCCCAATAAGATCGGCGGTTCCGCCATCACGTGGGGGGATCTAGACTCGATCGTACTAACCGGAAATAACGCCCAGTTTTCGACGAAAATTTCTATGAGTGGCTTGACTATAAACGATAACGGTAACGACGGCATTGACCTATCCCTGAACGGTAGCTCTAGTTGCACGATTAGCGCGACGCTGTCGGCTTGCCCGGCGGTCGGCGACGTTGTCAGCTTAAATAAAACTGGGGCCACGCCTTTCTGGGGTCAAGTTAAAAGTGTTAACTTCGCCGGCACCAGCATCAACGGCTTCACAATTGACCGGGCTCGAATCTATCCGAAACCTGTTCGCCACCAAGCAGCGGTAGCTTACTCTACTGACGGCGGCGTCACGCCGATGATCGCTTATTACGGCGGCGAAATTTCGATGAATGATTACGACGGCGGCTACAACTCTGAGTCAGACGAGCTCTGGCTCTATAATCCGGAGGCTGACCAATGGATTTACCCGAGTCAAAGCACGGTAACCCCACCGGGTCGGAAAGCTGGCTCGTCGTTAGTTTATGACGAACAGAACAAGCGACTGGTCCTATTTGGCGGTTATTATCACGAAGGTGTTGCCGTTACCGATCCGCCCGGGCAGATTAATTGCGAGGTCTCGCAGGCGTATTGTTTGGGCACTAACCAAGCTGGCTTGCGTGTTGCTAAACGGGTCACAAACGACATCTACGCCTATTCTCTAACTGGCAATTCCTGGGAGAAGATTAACTACAACTTCGACGCAACAAAGAAAATCCAAAATAACGATAGTTATAAAGTGCGCGTTGTTTCAACTTTAGCGGACCGTTCCGGCCTGGAGCGCTGGAGATGGCAGCCGCGGGCGGACGCGACCGTGCCAATCAACCTAAACGTTAATGGCACCGATGCTACAACTATCAAAATGTCACCCAGCGCTGCTGGGCTTGCGGTTGGCGACGAGCTATACATTTTCAGCCGCGCACCCTACTTTAACGCTTGGGCCAGGGTGACGGCCGTCAATTACCCCAACGACACCGTGACTATTGTGGCGCACGGTAATATCCGTGGGGCAGCATCGATCGTTCTTCAAGAATTGTTTATGCAAGTTGTAACTCGACAAGCCGCCGCTGATACTTGTACTGGCAGCACGGCAGGTGGTTATTACACCTGTGATCTTAGTGGAGATGGCACCGGTTACGCGGTTGGGGATCAAGTGGTTCTAGAGAAGTACCAGGCAGGTAAGATTGACCAGGTGTTAAGCGGCTACATTAGCCATATAAAGACAGATGGCACGCTATACTTTGCTTTTGATGAACGCCGAGCCGAACTGAAAGACTTTCGCGACAATACGGATGCGGCGTCAAAGTTTGCCGGCGATTCGGCGATGGCTTTTCCGGTCGGTCGTTACGGCGCTGCGATCAACATTAAGCCTGGCGACCCTCAGGCTAACAAACAAGTTAACTATCTCTTCCAGGGATACTCCAAAAATATTGCCACCAATATTCGTTTCAACGAGATGTGGGAGGCGGAGTTTAATAACGGCGTTGCGAGCGGCGAAGCTAGCGTTGCTTGGGGAACCAAGCCTAAAGCGATGTCTAACCCGGCGCCTTCAACTAACGACGACTACAACTTCAAGGTTATTAAGCCCAGTTTCGAAGCCCAAATCTTTACGCCCCAGAACGGCGCCAGCGCTCCCGAAATAGCCAAAGTTGCCTCAACCGATCCCAAGACCGGAGCGCAAACTTTGAGTTGGAACAATACACAGCCATGTATCATGAACCAATCGTGTTGGGACCTAACGATCGCGACTAGCGGTGGTGAGAGCATCGCGCCGAGCCGCCTGGTTACTGGCGCCTATGTGACGATTGAGCGTGAAAACGGTCCGGACGGACCTAACCCAAACGTCCGCGAAACATTTCATGGCATTATCGTCAGCACCTTTACCGGCAGCTACGACAACACCATTATCCGCCTGAGGCATAACCCAGGTAATCCAAATGATTCCGGGCTCAAGACGCATAGCAAAAACGCCAAACTGTCGATATTCAGCTACTACCGGACTGACTACGCGATCTACGGGGGTACTGACAAGATACGCTGGTCATCTGGTGGTTACCTAAAGCTCCGCAACCTGTCGAGCGATGAGGTGAACAAGTTGCCCTCGTCAGGAATGGCGGTAATGTTTTGGCGCACTATTGGTAACAACGATCGCATCGAGGCGTATACAATGACGGTTAAGAATAAAACTTACGAAGCGGGTGTCAACGAATTTCGCCTCTATCCCGACGATCAGCCGTACGCCAGTCCGGCACCAATTGCTTACGGTAGTAACGCTGTTGTATCACATAACGGTAACGACGCGTTCGCCCTTTTCCTGGCTGAGTATCAGCTCTCAAGTTATGGCCAAGGGGCTCCTGAATGGTATGCCAACGCCAAAGATAATAACCCTCTATGGCAGATCCGCATTTCTGACACCGATAACGGCGCTCAGGAAGTTAACGACCGGCCAAGCCCGCGCCAAGCAGGAGGTTTCGGTAGCACCTACAACAAGGGCAGTACCAAGAGTCAGATCTTCGCCGTCGGAGGCACCTACGGCCGCTACGCCGACCTTTGGAAGATGGATCACGCTGGCAAGATGAACGGCAGCGAAGACATACGCTGGATTATCGGCAAGGCCTCACCCGACGGTAGCAAGGATCTGCCGAATATGTTTGGCGGCAGTTTAGTTCTGTACGAAAAGGATAACCTTG
Organism: Candidatus Berkelbacteria bacterium; assembly: GCA_016432625.1. Taxonomy (NCBI): domain Bacteria; phylum Candidatus Berkelbacteria; species Candidatus Berkelbacteria bacterium. Next base: position 674,046 of record CP066697.1, on the reverse strand, counting down.
TCAAAGCAGTGCATTTCGGTGGCAAACTGAAGTTCGATGGCTCCACTAGCGATTACGGTAAGTATATCGGCCCCAGATTACTCGGCGAGCCCCAGTGGGAGACGTTCTCCAAGCCGGATAACGCGTATTATCTGCCCGACAACTCAACGGTAGATGCCGCGGGGATGGTTAACACAGTATTCAATAATTTCACCCAAACTGGCGATGTCGGCGACACTAAGAACTCCTTCAAACTGATTCCCGGGGGTATCACTAGCGGCAACACTAAGGTGTGTTCCTATGTCGGTCAGGACTGTCAGCCCGGTGACAATGACAGCTCGCCGCTGCTGCGCCACATCGGACTGCTAGGAAGAATCTCCGACACTAACGGTACTTATGGTGGTTATTCTTGGGGCTCTACGAAAGCTGTCCTTAACCCGGGTAGCGCATTTCGTAATCAGAATGCTGACGCTCGAATGATTATGGGCGCTTCGTCTTACTCCGCTTCAACCACTAACGGCCGCTCGGACCAGGACGGTTACTATCCGTACTTATGCGACACCGGCAACGGTTGTGCCGGCGCGCCTTACGGGAAAACAACCACGAACTACACTTCAGATAAAACTATGATGATTGCCGGCTTCACCACCTTCTCCGGCGCGAACCAGGGTGGGGCGATCCTTGTGACGGGAGCAGGTATCGGCACAGCTATTGCTGCAGGACGAGGAGGTTCAAACGATGCTAGTGGACGCTGGTACAGCTATTGCTCCGAGTATTACTATAACGACACAGGCGAAGGTAATGACGATTTCGAGTGCAAGTCAAACGCTACTCGCTATCTTAGCTGGCTTCCTGACCCTGAAGATTTGGTTTTCATGTTCAACTCGACTTTGACACTTTCCTCCACCGACACATACAAGGTAGTTGGTTATCACGGCGGCGCTAAGCGTGGCTATCAAGTCGTTAAGCAATTCGGCCGCGACCCGGTGGTCTACGAGATTGTGCCGTAACGAAGCTCGATGAGCACTCTTTTTTAGTCGGGCGTTTCGCAGTAAACTGCTCGTAATGGAACAGGCGTTAATCAAACTCGGCCTTAGCGAGAAAGAGGCCAAGGTCTACCTCGCAACGCTCGAGCTCGGTGAGGATACCGTCCAAAACATCGCCAAGAAATCGGGCGTGAACCGGGCAACCACCTACGTCATCTTAGAGCATCTTATGGGTTTGGGGCTGGTCAGCTCAATTGAGCATGACAAAAAGACTAAATTTATCGCCGAGAGCCCCACTGAACTAGGCAATATCCTCGAGGAGCAGAAACGGGAGATTGACGGTCGCCGAGCACAGCTTGATGACCTGATGAGTCAACTCATGGCCGTCTATAACACCAAGAAAGGTAAACCGATCGTGCGCTACTTTGAGGGGCCTGAAGGTCTGGAAACTCTGGATAAGCTGGGGCAAGAAAGTTTGAAGGATCGAACAGAGCAGCTTGCGATCATTCCGATCGATATCATCGAAGAAGAGTTTCCTAGCCGGCGAAAAACCGCCGTAGAGTATCGCGTTAAGATGGGTGTCAAGACGCGAGTTATCTACACTCACAAGAACGGTCCGATGCCTGATTCAGTCAACGAAAAGGAGCTTCGCGAAGCTGTCTTCCTGCCGCGGCATCAGTTCCCTATAACTGTCTCAATGCAGATTCATCCAGACTGGGGAGTGAAGTTTTATAGTTTTAAAAAAGGTAGTTACCTCGGTGTCCTAGTTCAAAGCCCGGAAATAGCCAACAACATGAAGCTCGTCTTTGAGCTTGCTTGGGAAGCGGCGCAAAAACGCCAGAGTAATCAGAAAGTATAAGCGAAGGGGCCCGTCTGAGTAGACGAGCCCCTTGGGGAATGGTCGTGGCCGTCTTTCGAGACGGCGTGCGGCTTCGCCGCAAGCAATGTGCCAGCTACACCATTTTAGGCTGATGCTGGCTTGTGCCAAATGAAGTGGACCTTCTGCAACCGTGTCGCGGGCATTCCGCCGACTACGGCAGTTGATGATCTGGCCAATGTTTCATGTACGTTCAGCTTCCCATGGTCTTCCTGAATGAGTGTCACGCTATTAGCAGCTAGCTACTAGTCGGTTCCAGAGAGCGGTAGCTGAGCCACCGCTCTCCTTCGCCGTCTGGGCTAGTCGCCCATAACGTCACCTCCTCCGGGTTCAGACCCGTAATCGTTGCGGCTTGCGCCACTACAGACGACGAGTTCCCGGAGGCGAGCCCCGGGAGTACGGATGTACCGACGGCAAGCCGCCAGTACCGTTCCCTGGGTACTCGATAGCTCAAACCTCCTTCGAAAAGATCGCCCAGACGCTCATACGAGCGTTAAGCGTGATAATCGTAGCCTACTATTATATTGATGTCAATACTTACTGACATAAAATAAATGTCACAATGTTTGACGCAGGACATGTGTATATTTCGTCAATAGTTAACAACACATACATATATAATAGTGTAAAAACATGTCATAGACTATTGACAAAGTGATGAAACAATGATACTATTCCCGTGAAGCTTAACAAATTGGTTGTCAATTGATACTGACTTTAGCCAAAAGGGAAACACGGCCGAGGCGCTCCTACCCGCAAGGGATGAGAGCGATAACGACGGAGCGAAGCGAAGGAGTTTTCCGAGCGCACGCGACGACATTCGGAGGATGTAGGCTGCCCTTAAGACTCGGGTCGGTGGAGGTAACTGATATGTTGAACCGATCACCTTTTCTTCGTGCAGGTAACTGCGCCTAGAGAAGGCCTCAGCACGTTTGACCGTGCTGATATGCAAGGAAGCGCCTTGTATGTCTGCGCGGTCAACACCGCTGGGGGCGAACGGGTTCGACAGAGGATCAAGTGCGACAGCTGGACGTGGTAGTCAATTCCGGACAAATGGCCTTAGCGAAACACCGGATGCTGTTGCAGCAGTCTTTTGGAAGCGAGTTCAATTCTCGCCGCCTCCACCAATTTACTCCGTCGAGGTTGGCGAGAAACGAATATCGTGAGTATTCTCGCCGCCTCCACCAGTTTCTGTTATCGTCGGGCGCTTTTAGGCGGCCGACGGTGGCACGGGTACCCCTCCGAAATTGGGTAGCAGCAAAGCCGGGTTGCGCCGGTAGCTGCCTAGGATCGTGACTTTAGCCAAGGCGATCCGACGACTATAGGGAGCCAAGCTTGGCTGGACCGCAAAAAGCGGCGAAGAGGTGACACGCAAACCTCATGCTCCCACCACCCTACTTGGCTCGAGCGCGACGAACGCGTCTCGAGCCTGGAATGGGAGGAATATGACTAACGCACTTCTGTATATCCCGTCCGAGATCCGAGAGATCGTCCGGTTGCTCCCTTCAAAAGAGCGAGCGGCGATCATCGCTGTCTACCGGCAGCACTCGGACCGACGAGGCGGTCGCGGGATTGTCCGGTTGCTCCCTAAAAAGGGCAGACGGCCAACTTGCTGCCCGCATTAGTCGGCTCGGGAAAACGGTTGTTGCTCCGCGGCAAAAGCAACGAGCGCCACAGGCTTTACTGGTGGGACTTGGAAGAGGGCAGTAACTTCCGTCTGTCGGGAATTAAATCCCCTGAAGAGCTGGCGAAATCCCAGCGAAACAGAGCACACATAACACAATGGCAATCCTCACGGAACCGCAAGACTTCGATGCCAGGTTCGGTTCCTGGCAGAATCCGCGCAACGTTGTCTTTACCGACACCGAAATCGCGTTTCAAGTCGCCTCGCTCTTTTGCATGTGCGACGCCTGCTGCGACCGAATGGAGTACGTCGCAAAAACCTTGGATGACGGAGGCGTTAAGCACCGCCGCGGTCCAATCGGTGATTATTTCGCCGTTCTCTTGCCCAAACCTGCCGAGGTGGAAAGCACGCCCGGAGCGATCGCCCAGTATTTAGGTTCGATCTTGAAGCTGGAAGTCGCCCCCGTAGGCATTTAGCCTTCACATCCTGCTTGAGCATCTGCTCGAGCAAGAGACTGAGAGCTAAGAACGCTCTTGCACAGTTTACAACCAGGAGAAAACCAACATGAAATTCGCCATCGCAATCCTCATCGCCATCGCGCTCGTCGGCTGTGACAGCACGCCTTCCAGCAAGCCCAGCCTCAGCGGCGTTCGGGTGTTCGGCCAGGACAACAGCCCCTACACGGGAAGCTTTGTCCGCGGCCTACTCGCCTGCGGCGCCACTCCGGCTACCAAGCCGAGCGAAGCGCAGCTGGTGGTCAGCTACGAGGCGCTGAGTAACTCGCGGGTTTCACGGATGGTGCTTGTTGTCCGTGACGCCCGTGGATCAGTGCTCAACAGCATCTGGCCCGCTTACGGCTCACTCAACATGAGCGACGACGCGATCGAGTTTGCCGAGGCCTTCGCGGTCTCACACGGTAAGCTCGAGAGCGACAAAAAGTAGACGGTTTGAGCGTAACCGCGGCAAAAACTCTCCCTTTGCTTGTTAAGGTCAAATAAGCGCTCTGTCGAACGGGTCTCAAAAGCCCGGGCGAGCATCAAAACAGGAGGAAAAACTGATGCGAAACAGCGGAGGTTGGACGTGCTACATGTCTGGGGTTGTCTTGAACAATCCCATGGACGTGTACCGCGTTCACAGCGGGCGAATCCCAGAAGGCATCCAGAACGCCGAGAAATTGGCGGGAAAGTTTGTCTGTGAGGAGCAAGCTCGACTGCTGCGACAGGCCGGTTTCGTTGTTTTCAATTGGGGCAAACACCTCGAGCGAAAGCAGGAAACTGCCAAGACGACGATCGGTGAGATGCTGGCGGCGAAAGTCGGCGGCAATCCTCTCCAAGATCTCGTTGAGGCGAAGGCTTGAAACAGCTGGCGCGGAGCTACGAAGAGCCGCGCGATGCCAAATCAAGTAGCGCTGGGAAGCGATATAAAACGTGATGAAACGTTTTCCCCGGAAATGAAACGCTCCGTTATTTCGTTTCAACTCTCCCATCCTGCCGCGAGTAGCAACTGCGGCAAGAGACTGAGGGCTGAAGCTCTCTCGAATTCACGCAAGTTTACAATATGAAGAACCTCCTCTCTCTCGTTATCGTTGCGGCGATTGCCGCGATATCTGTCGCCCAGACTAGCATTAGCTGGTTCGACATCACGAAGGGAGGACAACCCTCTCTGACTACAGCCTTCATTTCGAACGAGGGCTGGGAGCTCTGGGCGTTCGGGGCTAACAACTCTAAAACGCTCGATCTCGAGTTCGGGCAGCTCTACCCTGTGGGTAAGAACTGGCTCATCGGCGGCTACGGCGTTGTCTGGCCCTCTTCAAGCAAGCTCTTTGCTCTGCCGTTTGTGATTTACAAGGACTCGGTCCTTGGCGGCAAGCTCGTCTTGAAGCTCGGTCACTACGTCCCGCTTAACGGCGGCCCGACGATTACCTTCTCCGATGAGAGCTCGCTCTTGTGGGAAGTTCGCACGGGAATCAGCATGGGGCCAATCGTGTCTTACTCGAAGGTGAATGAGCTCAAGCCAACCATAAAATTGGGACTGACTCTACGCCTATCGAAGGGCAAAGAGACACTGGAGCTCAGCTGCCAGCCGTTTTACCTCTCCGACAGCGGAGAAACCCGCTTCCGAGTCGGGCTCACTACCCGGTTTTAGCGCACTACCAGGAATCTTTAGCCCGCCTTGAAATATAGGCGGGCTTTCCTTTACGCCCGAGAGTCGTACTGGCCGGTTTCCGTATTGATAATCAGTTTATCGCCGGTTTTAACAAAGAGCGGCACCTGGACGACGGCGCCGGTCTCGAGCGTCGCGTTTTTGGTCGCGGTGTTAGCGGTGTTACCTCGAACGGCTGGCTCAGCTTCGGTGACGATCAACTCAACTTTTTTTGGTAGCTTGACGCCAATCACGCGATTTTGCCAACTTTGCAGGTCAACGCTGGCGCCGTCTTTCAAGAAACGCGAAGAAGATTCAGCCATCGGCGCTTCAACCTGTTCGTAAGTGTCGGAGAACATAAAGTGGCCCGCTTTACCCTCGGCGTATAAGAACTGGGCGTTGCGATAGCTAATCTCAACCTCCTCCAGGCGCTCGTCGCCAGCAAAGGTATAGTCGATCACGGCACCGTCAAGCAAGTTACGTAGTTTGGTCTGAAGCTTGGCGCCGCCACGCCCCATCTTTAAGTGATTGGCCTGCAAAACGTCGTGGGGAGCCCCACGAAACAAAATTTTAGACCCAATACTCACTTGGCCTAAAGCTAACATGATAAAAGTTAACGCTTAACGAAAGGCAGGATGCCTAAGTAGCGAGCCCGTTTAACAGCAACGGCCAAAGCCCGCTGATGCTTGGCGCAAACACCAGTTTCACGAGCTGGTTTGATTTTCCCCCAACCGCTCAGAAAGCGGCTCAGAAGTTCGGTGTTACGGTAGTCGATCTCTTTTATTTGGTTTTTTGAAAAGTAACAGTCAACTTTGCGTTTCATCAGTGTTTAGAACGGTATGTCGTCGAGGTTGATCTCGTCAGCACTTTCTTTCTCCTCTTTTTTATCTTCTTTCTTGGCTTTCGGGGCTGGTTTCTCACGATCCTCGTCGGTTGCCTCGGCGATATTGAAACCGGTGCCGTCGCCTTTTGGAGCGAGCGGAATAAAGTTATCGGCAACTATCTCCGTCTTCTGCCGTTTAACGCCATCTTGGCCTTCCCAGCTGGTGGTCGAAAGACGCCCCTCAACGTAAACTTTTTTGCCTTTGGAGAGCATTTGGCTAGCTAGCTCGCCTAAACGGCCCCAGACGGAAATTTCGTGGTACTGAGTGTCTTCTTTCATGTTGCCGTCCTTGTCCTTCCAGCGTCGATTTGTCGCCACGGCAAAGTTAGTGACGGTCTGGCCGCTCGGTAGCGTGCGGACCTCGGGGTCTCTAGTTAAGTTACCTAATACTTCGGCCCGATTTAAGCTAAACATTTGTCTCTTCTCCCTCTGTTTCGGTTCGCCCTCGACCTCGGCGCGAGGAAACCTCGTTCGGGTCGGCGGCCCACCTAGTTAGTAAATAACGCTTGATGTTGGTGTTACCGCGCAAACTTTGCTCGGTACTTTTAATCATTTCCGGAGCGGCTTCAAAGAAAACCGATACAAGTTGTAGGTTGTGATTTTTTAGGATAGGAAAAGCCAGGTGACGTTCGCCTAGTTCCTCTGTTTTAACGACTTTAGCCCCGGTTTCGGTCAGCTCTTTAGAGATTGTGGAGAGTGTTTCGACCTGCTCGACAAGCATAGTCAGCAAATAACGCTCTGTCGCGGTCTCGGTTGGTGTTTCGGTCATCATTGCAACTAATTATATCGCAACAGAAGTAACCCATCAAGTGTCGCGACGTCAGTCCGACGTCTTGTTGGTACTAGTTTTGTGGAATCGCTGGTGGGTTTCGCGTAGGTTTTTGTCGGTGACGTGGGTGTAGATTTGGGTGGTGGTGACTGACGAATGCCCGAGCAGCGCTTGGACCGATCGTAAATCGGCGCCGTTTTGCAGCAGAAGGGTAGCAAAACTATGGCGGAGCTTGTGCGGGGAAACTGGTTTAGTAATACCGCTAAGACGAGCCCTTTGGTTCAAAATCCGTTGAATACTGCGGACGCTTAAACCGCCTGTAGCCTTACTGTCGGCCGCAGCGTTTTTATAGTGCCTAATTAATAAGTATGGGTTGGTGTCTTGGCGGGTCTTCAGATAGCGCTGCAGGGAAGACTGGGCCTCGTCGCTCAAAAAAACCGGTCGGACCTTGCCGCCTTTACCGCGGACACTGAACTCGCCTCGTTTCAAATTCACTTGGCTTCTTTTAAGCGAAGTAAGCTCGCTGACCCTGAGGCCACTGGAATAGAGTAAATTAATCATGGCCTGATCGCGCAATGTTGTTAGGGTCGGCTCGGCTTCACCTATCTCTAACAAACGCTCGATCTCTTCTGGCTCAAGGAAATGAATCTGACGTTCGGCAACCTTAGCCAGCTCAATTCTATCCGGTGCAATGACCTTAACGTCACGATTAATTAAGTACTTCAGCAGGGCTCGTATGGCGATGAGGTAATAGTTGATCGTTCGGTGAGTGAGGTTGCTTTTATCGTTTAGAAACACTTGGAAATCAAGAATGTCATCACTCGTTAAGTCCTCAACACGTGCAACCTTGTTTTCGTCGCACCAAGAACCGAGTACGCCAAGATAGTGCGAATAGTTACGTATTGTATGCGGCGAGAAGCCCCTAGTGGCGCTACAGTAGCGTAGGTACTCCTTGATTGCCCTCTCCAGTTTCATCGGCTACACTTTAACACGTTAAGTGGCGAAACGCCGGGTAGAATTGAGCTGTTCGGTCTGGACAGTTATATAAGGAGTAAACGATGGGATTGCTGCAAGTTGATACCGAACTAACGACGCGCCTTTTCCACTGGGTCTCAGCGCATCCTGCCCTCCAACAAGTTTTTCTAACCACAGCTAGCGCTTTCGTTTACGTGCTGCCGCTAGCCCTCCTGTGGCTGTTTTTCCGTACCAAAACAGACCGCCTTAACAGTATTAAAGTTTTCTTGGCAGCGATTCTTAGCTGGCAGGTCTTGACCAACGCGGTGGGTGGTTGGCTGTACGGCGCTTATGGTTTTCGCGACCGACCGTTTGCGCTCGACGGCTACCAAGAATTATTTTTCGAGCGGCCGCAGAAGGCCTTTCCATCTGATCACGCCGGCGTGCTAACAGCGGTAACGTTGGCATTCTTTGCTTACCGCTACCCAAAACTAGGGTGGCTTTTTCTAGTCGGTGGAATCGTGACCAGCTTTGGTCGAGTCGCCGTCGGCTTCCATTATGTCGGCGATATCATCGGCGGAATTGCTATTGGCGGCATTGCCTATGGCATTATTCGCTTGCTTGATCGTCCGCTTGACCGTATCTTGGAGAAGATTTTCCATGGCACCAACCCAAGCTAAGACAGAGCCAAGCACTGACTTTAAGCGGACGCTAGCCGTCTGGATCTCCAACGCCTCAAACCCAGTCTTATTAGTGGCGGTAAGCCTGATATATATCACCAATCGCTACGTTGACGAATTACAAGAAGTGATTGGCTGGTCGATCACCGGCCTGACCCTAATCGTCATCGCGCCAGCGTTAATATATCTGTTGGTTAGCCGGCAGTACGATAAGAAAATCGACATGGACATTACCAACCGAGCCGATCGGCCGCTACCGTTAATGCTGGCGTCCCTCGGTGCCTTGGTCGGTGGCGTCATTGTCAGTAATCGCCTCGACAGCCCTAACTTGCTACTGATGAGCCAAACGCTAGTGGCGATGCTCATGGTTCTGACTGTGATTTCCCTGGTTTGGAAGATCAGCATTCACGCTTCAACCATGGCGGCGTTAGTGACATTGCTTGTGATCTTTCGCGGCCGAGATCTTCTGCCGCTTTACCTGCTCTTGATACCGCTAGCCTGGGCACGATTAGAGTTGAAACAGCACACAATTGCCCAACTAATCGGCGGGGCGATGCTCGGCGTGGCAGTGACGTACTTTGCCTCGGCGCTGTTACGAAACTAAATTTCTAAATCTTGAACCGGAGTTGGCGGCGTGGCAGGTACTGCCGGAGCGGCAGCTTGAGGTGTAGGCAAGGGGGGACCATCTACCGAGTCAGCATCTGTTTTTGGCGGCTCATCAAACGGGATACTGACGCTCGGAGGGGCTGATACCGGCGCAACGGTCGGCGGCACTGCTGCAGGGACGGTGGTGTTAAAAGGTGGTGTTCCAGAATTCGTTGGCGGAGCTGAAGCGGCAAGCGGCGTGCTTGGGGTAGGTGGCGTCGGAGCAGGTTGGCTTGGTGGGGTCATCGGAGGAACGCTAGGCGCTACGGTAGGTGGGTTAACGGGGGGAGCCATCGGGGGCGTAGTAACTGCTTTCGGTGGAATTGCTGGCGGTGTTGCGGCTGGCACAGAGGATGGGACGGGCGAATTAGCGACTGCTTTTGGTGGCAAACTTGTTGGACTAGGAGCCGCAGGAGGTGTGCTTGACGGTCGAGGTGGCAGGATTGGCCACGGAGATGTTTGGCGTTTTGGTTCTTCTGGCCGAGCGAGGTTCATTGGCGACGGTTGATTGATGGCTGGCTTTTCCCCGGTCCAGGAAGGGTCAATAATAGGTTTGCTGACCACAGTCTGTGTTGGTGGCGTGGGTTCGGCAATTGGCGGCGTAAAGTTGGTAGTTGGCTTTGGTGCTGGCGGCGAGGACGGCGTAAAGGGCGGCTTAACGGGGGGTTTTGGCAGTTCGGGCGCTAACTTTTCGCTCGGTAGTCGAGAAGACTCCGCAATCGGCTGGCGCTGTGGCTCTTGTTTTGGCGGTTGTGGCTTATCGGCTTCGCTAGACAACGCTTCGTGGCTGACAGCGCCGTTCATTAATTGCTCTAAATAATGGATACTTATAAGGGCAATCGCCGGTTTACCGCCTTTGGTAAGAACATACAAACCATCTTCAGAGTTCTCTATATCGGTAACGATACGGCTAAAATTATCACGGGTGTCCGTGAGTGGCACTATTCTGTCAATCGGAACGTTGATCCCTCCCATGTCTTCATTCAGCGTAAAACAGCCCCTCCCTAGTGTCAACCGATACTCCAAGGAGTTGTTCGTTCTAAACCCTCCCTATATACTAGCCACACATGACAGAAATCGTGCCAAAACGTTGCACGCTCGAAAATGGCCTCAAGGTCGTAATTCATCACCAACCGGGCCGGCGCTCCGTGACTAATTTCTTGGCGATCCGCTCTGGATCGCGCTACGAAACCGCGCAGAACAACGGCATCGCTCATTTTTTGGAGCACCTAGTTTTTAAAGGGACCGAAAAGTACACCGACAACGAGGCGGTCGCAAGCGCCATCGAGGGCGTTGGCGGGACGCTGAACGCGTGGACGGACTTTGACCACACGGCCTATTGGAACGTCGTGCCCCAAGAAGAGTGGCAAGTTGGCGTTGATTTGAACGTTGAGCTGGCGTTTAAGGCCTTGCTCAGACAAGAGGATCTGGAACGAGAACGGGGCGTAATTATCGAAGAAATTCGTATGCTCCAGGACGATCCAGCGCGTTACGTTCACGACTTGTCGACGGAGCAGATGTTCAGTGGCCACCCGCTCGCCCAGCAAATAATCGGCAGCGAAAAGACCGTTCAAGACATGAGCTTGCCGCAGTTTAAAGATTACCGTTCTCGGTACTACGCCCCATCGCAAGCAGTTTTTGTCGTCGTCGGTGACTTAGACGAAGCTTCGGTAGAGGCTCACTTGCGGCAACAATTTAAATCACTCGAACCACGTGAGCTGACTGTTCCCGAACCATGGCAAGGTCAAAGCAAAGCCGCGATTCGCGTTTTGAATAAAGCAACCGATCAAACCCACTTCGTGCTTGGCCTAGCTGACGATAAGCTAGGGCTTCAGTCTGCTCGTGAGCGCTATGCAGTGATGTTACTTAATACGATCCTCGGACAAGGCATGAGTTCGCGATTATTTATGAATATTCGCGAGAAAAAGGGGCTTGCTTACGCCATACACTCTCATTTTAGTTCGCTGGAAGATGCGGGGGCATTGACGGTCTACGGTGGCGTTAACACAGCCAAAGTTGAGCTGGCGCTACAAGCTTTAATGGAAGAGCTTGAAAATCTTAGCTCCAAACTCGTTCCGGCCGCCGAACTGGAACGAGCCAGGCGCCATCTTATTGGCACGCAGGAGATTCAAGCTGATCACGGTCTAAATTTGGCCGTTTGGTACGGCACGGACTGGTTGCTCGGACGTTGGGAGACGCACGAAGAGGTTCGCCGGGGTTTGCTGGCAGTGACTAGTGACGAGATACAAAGCTTAGCCCGCAGGATTTTCAAACCCTCCTGCCTCACGTTGGTGGTAATCGGACCGCACGAGAAGACAGAGACCTTTGCAGGAATCCTCAATAACAGGTAGAATGAACCCGTAATGCATATCGAGCAAACACTGGTACTGCTAAAGCCAGACACCATCGAACGCGGTTTAATCGGCCGTATTATTAGTCGTTTTGAAGATCGCGGTCTTCGCGTCGCTGGATTAAAACTTTTGATTGCGACGCCTGAATTAGCACGGGCACACTACGGAGATTTTGTGGAGCGCTATACGCCTAAACTCGGCAAAGAAAAGTCGGAAAGTATTATTAAAGAGATGACCGGATTTCTAACTTCCGGGCCGATTATTGCCATGGCTATTGAGGGAGTGGAGGCAGTCAAAGTAGTTCGCAAGATTGTTGGGGCGACTTATCCTGACGAAGCACCAGCTGGAACAATCCGCGGCGACTTCGCCCACGTCTCACAAGCCTACGCTAACAACATCGGTATAACAGTTAAGAACTTAGTTCACGCCTCCGGATCCCTGGAAGAAGCCAAGGTTGAACTGGGCAATTGGTTCAAGCCAGAAGAGATTTGGGATTACAAAACCGTCCATCATAAGCATACGATAGTTTAGACATGACCACTTATTACTTGGCCTCGCTCTCTGCGTTCGGGCTGAGTTTGGTGCTGACGGCGGTCTTCTCGCGCTGGGCGACCCGCCGCCGAATTTTTATCGCTCCGATTCGAGAAAGAGACGTTCACACTAGACCGATACCGCGCATTGGTGGCGCCGCGATCGTAGCTAGCTTTTTACTTGTTGTGGCGGCGGTGCAGCTGCTCTGGCCAGAGCTGTTAAGTCTCAGTAATGAAAAAATCATCGGTATTGACCGTAACTTGCTCGGATTGTTACTGGGCGTGGTGATCCTTGGCGTAGTTAACCTGGCCGATGACTTTAAAGACCTGCCGTGGGGCGTCAAGTTGGCGTTTCAAATTGCAGCAGCCCTACTGGTTGCCGCGTTCGGCATTAAAATTCAGTGGTTCACCAACCCTTTTGGCACTCCGTTCTTCCTTGGCTCACTTGACTGGTTGTTCGTAGTGATTTGGCTTGTTGGACTATCGAACATCATCAACTGGCTTGATGGTATTAACGGCCTAGCCGGCGGCGTCTCTGCTATCGCGTTGGCGACTCTCTTCTTTCTCTCGGTTTCTCCCGAAGTCGCTCAGTCAGAGAATGCATTGATTGCGGCGATCGGGTTCGGAGCAGTCATGGGCTTTTTACCATTCAATATTGTACGAGCGAAAGTTTTCTTAGGCGACACAGGATCAGTCTTCTTGGGCTTTCTGATCGGGGTAATAGCTATAGTCTCAGGTGGTAAAATCGCCACAGCGTTCCTAGCGCTCGCTATCCCTTTTCTAGATGGCATCGTGGTGATAATAACCCGACTCATCCATCATCAGTCACCCTTCGCTGCTGATAAACGGCATCTACACCACCGCCTGCTCGCCCTGGGCTTTAAGCCATGGCAAATAGTCGGCCTCTTCTACCTGATAAGCTTACTGTTTGGCCTCTTTGCCTTGAACAGCCAGGCTGTCGGCAAGTTCTACTTAGGGTTGTTAGCCCTCCTGGTAATGGGGGCGCTCGTTATGATTTACTCAATTTCCGACAAGTTAAGTACAATTAAGAAAGATGAAAAGCCAAGAAACTGAAACGTTCACATTCAAAGGACAGCGTTCTGGGGAAGAGGTTTTAGTCCTTGTTAACCAACATACCTGGGTGCTACTGCCGATTGCGATTACGTGGCTTGTGCTTTTGACCGTCGGCGCTCTGTCGTTATGGTACTTCGGCGCCTCGAAAATTACTTCGATTGTGATTGCGGCAGTCGTAATCTTTGGCGTGCTTTACTCGGTCTATCAGTGGTACATTTGGAACTTCAGCAACTATATTCTTACCAATCAGCGTGTCATTAAGATTGACCAGATTAGCATGTTTAGCCGCCTGATTTCGGAAGCTGAAATAGGCCGGATTCAAGAAATCTCGACTGAGATTGCCGGTCCGATCCATACACTGCTTAACTTCGGTACCGTGCGTATCCAAACTGCCTCAAACGCAGGACGGATGGATCTGGAAGACGTGCCGGATCCGTACAGCATGCAGCAGGAAATTGTCCGCATTCAGCGGCAGGTCCCGACTCAGAGCGAAGGCGTGTAGCGCTCGCGGGAGGCTCAGCGGACGGGCGTAATTAGCTCACTGACGGCTTGGCGCAGGGCCGGAGAGTCTTTGACGGTGAGTTTGGCGCGCATATTTCTGAGCTCGCCGTGATTGATGACGCGCAGCTCTACGGCAGTTTCTCCCGGGTGGGCGAGCAGAATGTTTTTTAGCTTCTCCATCGTTTCCTTGGTGGCCTCCTTTGGCAGATCGACAACAAAGGCGTGTGCCCCGGTATCTGAAGTGGGGCGCTCTTGGGGGGTGCGGTTGCGCAAGTACGGCGAGGAATTGCTCGAGCGCTGGACTATCGGTTCCAAGTCCTCGGCGTTAACTTTGTCGAGAGCCCAAACTTTATCGACCAGTACCTTAGCCTCCCCGTCCTTGTCGCTTAGCTTGCCTTCAACAAGCACCATCTGGTCGTTCTGCCACATCTCTTTTTGCTCGGCAAAAATCGTTGGGAAAACCACTGCCTCAAGCGTCCCTGTCAGGTCTTCAATTCTAGCAAACCCCATCATTTGGTTTGACTTGGTGGTGATTTTTTTCACCTCGTGAATGACGCCGCCGATCCGCACAACGGTGCCGGCTTGACCCAACACGATCTCGGCGCACGGCGTTGCCGCCTGGGCGAGTAGCTCGCTGAATTCTTTTAGCGGGTGGTCAGAGAGATACAGTCCTAGGAGCTCTTTCTCCCAGGTTAAATTCTGCCGCTTATCGTCCGGGACGTTTGGCAGGTCGATTTTGGGGAGCTTGAGGGCGTCCGGGTCCGTAGCTTCAAACAGCAGCGCTTGACCGTTGCCGTTGTTTTTAGCCGAGCCAGCGGCGGCTTTGACCATAAACTCAACGCCGGCAAAGAGTGAGGCTCGGCTGCCGAAACGATCGAGTGCGCCGGACTTCACAAGACTCTCCAGGACTTTTTTGTTCAAGAAAGCGCAGCAGCGCGATAAAAAGTCTTCTAACGTTTCGAACGCGCCGTTGGTTTTGCGCTCAGTGACAATTTGTTTAGCGACGGCGACACCAAGATTTTTAATAGCGCCCAAGCCGAAGCGAATTGACTTTTTATCTCCGTCGACCTTCGAGTGTTTCACGACACCAAAATCGGCGAATGACTCGTTAACGTCCGGCGGCAACACCGTAATACCCATCCGTTCGCACTCAGCTATCTCGATCGATATTCGGTCAATGTCGCCCAAGTCACTCGTCATCAGTGCCGCCATGAAGCAGTCTGGGTAGTGGGCTTTCAAGTAGGCAGTTTGAAAAGCGATCATCGCGTAACAAACAGCGTGGGCCTTTGGGAAAGCGTAGGCGGCAAAGTCTTCAAGCTGATCCCATATCTCCTCGGCTTTTGACTTGCCAACGCCATTATTAACCGCGCCCGAGATGAATTTTTCTTTCATCTCCTTCATGAGTTTTGGAATCTTTTTACCGATCGCTTTACGCAACGTATCCGCTTCGCTGCCCGTGAAACCGCACATGTCGCGACTCATACGCATAACCTGCTCTTGATAGACCGGGATACCGTAGGTTTCTTTCAAAGCGTTTTCGGTCAGCGGGTGCATGTACTCAATATTTTCGATGGCGTGTTTGCGATTAATAAAAGTCTGGATCCACTGGATTGGCCCGGGACGATAAAGGGCGACCATAGCCACAATGTCATTGAAGAGGTTCGGCTTAAGTTCTTTGATATAACGCTTCATGCCGGCTGACTCAAGTTGAAAGACGCCCGTCGTCTCGCCGCGTCCAAGCAGGGCAAAAGTTTTGGTGTCATCGAGCGGCAAGTTATCTATGTCGACTTTTGTTGCATGCACCGCTTCAATAATCTCAATCGCCTGTTTCATGATCGACAGGTTGGCAAGTCCCAGAAAGTCCATTTTCAGCAGGCCGATCTTCTCAATTGGCCCCATCGAATACTGCGTAACTTGGTGAATGTCGCCCCCTTGCGCGGCCTGGACAGCGACATATTGGTCGAGCGGTTCTTTGGAAATCACGATAGCACAAGCGTGTTGCGAGGCGTGCCTAATCGTTCCTTCAAGTTTCATCGCCTGGTCTAACAGCTGCTTGGCTTCAGGGTCTTTGTCGTAGACTTCTTTGAGCTCGGGCGAGTCTTTAACAGATTTGGCCAGAGGAATATGCCGGCCCTGGATCGGCGCTGGGACGACCTTAGCGATCGCATCAACCTGGTTATACGGGACGCCCAGCACCCTTCCGACATCCCGCACTGCCGCCCGGGCCATAATTGTCCCGAAAGTGATAATGCCAGCGACTCGATCGTCGCCGTACTTGTCTCTGACGTAATCAATGACCTCGCCTCGACGTTTATCCTCAAAGTCCATGTCGATATCTGGCATCGACACTCTCGAAGGGTCGAGGAACCGTTCAAAGAGCAGGCCGTAGTAAAGCGGGTCGACGTTGGTGATACCGGTAGCGTAGGCGATCAGCGACCCGGCAGCTGAGCCGCGACCCGGCCCGACCAAGATCCCTTTGGAACGGGCCATGCGCATAAAGTCGGCAACAATCAAGAAATACCCTGGGAAACCCATCTTATTAACGGTCTCTAGCTCGTAATTAAGCCGCTCACGAATTTCTAAAGTTATCTCGGAGTAACGTTTGCGTAAGCCTTCTTCGCACCATTTTTTAAGCAAGCTGGCCTCGGTTTCCCCCGGGGGCAAAGGAAACTGCGGGAGTAGGTTTTGATCGAGTGGAATATCCAAATTGACCATGTCGGCGATCTTGAGAGTGTTCTCCAGGGCTTCGGGAACGTCAGGAAAGGCCTCGGAGATTTCCTCGGCGGTTTTTAGCGAGAAGTCGCCGGTATAAAGCATTCTGTCCCTGTCGCTGACCAAACGGCCGGTTTGAATACAGACCAAGATATCGTGAGTATTATGATCCTCGGGGTTAACGTAGTGGGTGTCGTTCGTGGCGATTAGCCCGAGGCCGGTTTTCTTGGCGAGTTCTTTGATGCGCTGATTCACCACTTGCTGCTCAGCGATGCCGGGGTGATCCTGCAACTCGAGATAATAGTTCTCTTTACCGAATATTTCTTGATACGTTCGGATGGTTTCCTCAACGTCTCCTTGATCGCGGCCAAGAATGATGCGGGAAGTCTCGCTTGCCAAGCACGCGGAGGTAGCAATTAGCCCCTCGGAGTACCTACTGAGGATCTCTCGGTCAAGCCTAGGTCGGTAGTAGTACCCTTCTAAGTGCCCAAGCGACGTAAGTTTAATGAGGTTCTTGTAGCCGGTCAGGTTCTTAGCTAGGAGCACTAGATGGTAGGGCCGATTGTCTTGACCGGTCGACTTGTCGGTGCGCTTGCGTGGAGCGACGTACGCCTCCTGACCGATTATCGGCTTGATCCCAGCCTTTTTACACTCGAGGTAAAACTCTATGGTGCCGTGCATTACGCCGTGGTCAGTCAGCGCAAGCGCCGGCATACCCAGGGCTTTAGCTTTGCCGACAAGTTGGTCGATTTTGCCCAATCCATCCAAGAGGGAGTAGTGAGAGTGGACGTGGAGATGGACGAAATTCGGTTTAGCCATGCTTATCCTTTGTAATCAATCGGCGGCGTACCATCAATGGCTACCACCCGGGGGTTGCTTCTTGGCTTGAACTGAAGTAAGCTAGTCACAACTATGGCATCAACAAAAGCCAAAGGATCGTCAAAAAACGGCCGCGATTCACAGTCGAAACGCCTCGGAGTCAAGATTTACGGGGGCTCAGTTGTGAAGAAGGGTCAAATTATCGTCCGCCAGCGCGGGTCGCGTTTTTACGCTGGAACCGGTGTCAAGATCTCTAACGACGATACGATCTTTGCTCTCCAGGACGGCGTGGTGCGTTTCAGCTCGCGTAAAGTCGGCAGTCACACTGGCCGCATTGGTACCAAGACTTTTGTTAACGTCGCTTAAGACCATGGACACTCAGGGAATCATCAAAAAAGTTGAATCTGCCTCTCTCAAAAAGAGTATTCCCGATGTCCGATCTGGTGAAACCGTACGTGTTCACTACAAGATTCGTGAAGGCAATAAAGAACGCATACAGATTTTCGAGGGTCTAGTGATATCCACCAGCAAAGGCGGTAATTTACAGGGAAGCTTTACGGTTCGTAAGGTTGTAAGTGGCGTTGGCGTCGAGCGTTCTTTTCCGATCCACTCGCCGCACATTGCCAAGATCGAGCGTCTAAAATCCGGCAAGGTTCGACGCGCCAAACTCTACTTCGTCCGACGCCACGCCGCCTCGCCTAAACGTTTTCGTCTAAAAGACCGAGGCGTAGCCGGCACGATTTGGGAGGAAGTTGCCAAGGAACAGGAAGCCATTGCCCAAGAAGAAGAGAATATTGAGTCGACCGAAGTTGCTCCGGAGGAAGTTGCCTTAGAGCCTGAAACAACCGACAATGCTTCTGATGACGAAAGTTCGCAAGAGTCTGGGACGGGTGGGGGAGACGCTGGCAGCGAAGTTGTTGCAGAAGAAGGGCCATCAGATCCTAGCCCTGAATCTGAGAAGTAAGCTCGGCGAAATCGATATTCTCTCAAAAGAAGGCAGAACGATCGTCGTGACGGAGGTCAAAACTAAAACTAGCGATTTCTTTGGTGCCGCTATCGAAATGATCACCCCTGTTAAGCAACGTAAATTAGTCTTGCTAACGCACCATCTGCAGGCTCAGTATAAAACGAACAATGTCCGCATCGATGTCGTTGCCGTCGATAACGCTGGCAGCGAACCTAGGCTGACCCATCATAAGGGCGTGATTGAGTACCATGGCTAGGCATAAGTTTGCCGGGTACTCACTGCTCACATTTCAGGCTATGTTCATAGTTGAATACCATGGTTGATAATAACGCCGTCAGAGTTAGAATCGCCCCGTCGCCTACCGGGAAATTACATATCGGCACTGCCCGTACGGCTCTCTTTAATTATCTTTTTGCCAAGAAGTACGAGGGGAAATTTATCGTCCGCATGGAGGACACCGACACGGCTCGCTCAACGGCCGATTTTGAGCGTGACATTCTCGACGGTTTTTTGTGGCTCGGCATGCCCTGGGATGAGGGCCCAGAAGTCGGTGGTGCATTTGGCCCTTACCGCCAACAAGAGCGCCTAGGTCTCTACCAGGTTTTCATTAACCAGTTGCTGCAAGAGAAAAAAGCCTATAAGTGCTACTGCTCGCCCGAAGAGTTAGAAGTAGAGCGCAAGAAACAGCAGGAAGGAGGCTCGGCGCCGAAGTACTCTGGTAAGTGCCGTAAGCTTACCGAGGAACAAATTAGCGCCAACGACGCTGCTAATCAGTCCTTCGTTGTTCGTTTCGCGGTACCTGATGGCAAGGTCGAGTTTGACGATCTCATCAAGGGGCACGTTGAATTTGAGGGCTCGTTGTTCGGTGATTTTGTCATCGTTAAGTCGGACGGCATGCCACTGTTTGTGCTCTCTAATGTTATCGATGATCACTTGATGGAAATTACCCACGTTCTGCGCGGCGAAGACCACCTCTCAAACACCGGGAAACAGATTCTTCTAGCCAAGGCGCTCAACTTTTTGAATCCACTATTCGGGCATTTCCCGCTGATTTTGAATCCGGATAGAACCAAAATGAGCAAACGAAAAAACCCGGTCTCGATTACCGACGATTACCAACTCCAGGGCTACTTACCGGAGGCGCTGAATAATTTCATCGCCCTTCTTGGTTGGTCATCAGGAACTGATAGAGAAATTTACACCATGCACGAACTAACGCATGAGTTCGAAATTGAGAGAGTTGGCAAAAGCCCGTCAGTCTTCGACAAGGAGAAGCTACTCTGGATGAACGGCTATTATATCCGCCACCTGTCAATTGGCGATCTCGCTAGCCGTGCCGAACGATTTATCCGCGATCATAAAATCAAGCAGGCTATCCTGGAGAATCCGGAGCGGCATCTGCAGATTTTGGCTCTGGTGCAGGACCGTTTGAAAACGCTAGACGAAGTCGAGGGGCTGATTGAATTCTTCTATAACGACCCGGCATACGACACGAACCTTTTGATTGCCAAGAAGTCTAAACTAGAAAACGCACGCTTAGCCCTCGACCTCGCCCAGGCCGCTATAAAGGGTTTGGATGAGCTGACTTTAGAGCCGACGGAGATTGCTCTGCGAAAGGCGGCCCGTGAAAACGGCCTACAGGATGGTGAGTTATTGTGGACGGTCCGTGTGGCGCTCTGTGGCCGCGACGCCTCACCGGGAGTATTCGAGCTCTTAGAAGTCTTTGGCAAGGACGGGTCGTTGAAACGCATCGCTTTAGCGATTAAGAAACTTGGCGCCGTTAAGGCTGACAATTAATCTCCTATTCTGGTAGAATTTCACTTAATTGCCGGGTCGTCTAGCGGTAGGACGTCTGCCTCTGGAGCAGAAGATCGAAGGTTCGAATCCTTCCCCGGCAGCAAAATTATACTGGCCCGTGCCAAAGCGAGGCGCGCATAAAGCTGCCGGCGTAGCTTACCAATACCAGCACCCCGACGATTACTAGAGAGATGCCAATACCTTTTACTTTCTCGAGATTGCTCGGAGATGAGGTGGGATCGTTCTTAGGCAGGACTACTGGGTCATTGGTGGCGTCGCTGACAGTAGCGGGTTCAGGCTGAGCGGCGTTGCCTTGTTTAGAGCTGGTGCCGGATGATTTATTGCTTCCTTGGTTGGTTGCGGAGTTACCGCTAGAGTTAGAGTTTGTGCCCGAAGAGCCAGATCCGGCTCCTGAGCCGTCGTTACCAGGCGAGGATGGCGTGGGGCTGAAAGCAAGCATTACCGGGCTGTCGCCAACGCCAACGGCCAGTTCGCCAATGCCGCTACCGCTGTAGGTTGGCTCGGTGGAAGCCACGGTGTTGTAAGAGCGAACGTCCATCAGCTCATTGTCAAAAGATATGGTCGCGCTAACGGGCGTCACGCTTTTCGTGCTGTCGACTTCTTGCCAGAGGAAAAGCAAGAACTGCCCGTCACGTTTCTGCATTAAGACGCGCTTCAAAGTGGTGGGTGCGGCAAGTCGGTACGTTAGTGTTGCTGGTGTGAACTGTGGACCAGGATCGTTCGCTAAAGCGATAAGGTTCTTCAAGGCAGTAAAAGGCTGTTTCGCAGCGCCATCGGTTTTCAGCAGGGTCATGTAGTAAGTGAGAGTGTTGTTGGGAATATCTGGGGCGACGTATAGCTGGTAGAGGTAAGTGCGCTTAATGCCCCGATTGAAGAGCTCCAGGAGACGTCGGCTAGTATACTTGGCCGCTACGTCCTCGCTAAGTAAAATACGCTGAACTTCGACTGGCGCCCCCGCAACATTATCGGTGGAGGGGATACCGTTCTCGGTGATAATAATTGTTTTGCCGCTGTAGAGCGGTGCTGCAAAAGCCTGATAGTGCTGATCGTAATTACAGAAATTACTTAAATCTGCAGGGTTGTTATCTGACCAGTAATCGTTGCAATACCAGTGGTAATTGCCGTAATCAACGTAATCGGCAAATGGCCCCTGCTGTTTAAGAAGATCGCCAGCACCGTAATTGATATACGTCGGGGAGAAAATTTCGATGCCTTGATAGCGACTATCGCTGCGAAAGCTGTTGGCAAAATCGCGCGTAAATTCAAACAGCCAGCGCGGCCATTCGGCTGGTGGCGGCTGATTGTCCCAGTAAAGACGGGGGTGATTGTACTCATTTGGCCCCTCAACTGACCCAAGCTTAATTCCCATGCCTAGGTAAGTATTAATTTCGACCAAAGCCTCATTAATCGTTGGCAGATGCGTCTGACTCTCGGCATCACGCGCAATAATCATATCGAGCTTGATGCCGGCGTCGCTGATTTTCTTCAGGGCATCTAAATATTGCCCGTGATTGCCAAAGTCCTCACGAATATGGCGGAGACCTAGCTCCTTGACCCTTGGCATATAGATTGTGTCGAAGGTGCCATTCCAGAGGTTACTCCCCAAGTGAGTTGAGAGGCCGACTGAGTCAACGAATCTGTCAGCCATCTTGGCCTGTTCGGTAAACGTCTGTCCGTCATCAGCTCCTTCGCCGGTGAAACGAAAGTTCAAGAAAAGCCCGGCGGCGATTAAAACTAGTCCCAACAGTGGCCCTACATAAGAGAGTAAACCAAAACGACGCATCTCATACATTAAACAGTATGGGACCTCTTACTCAAACAGCGCTCGTCGTAACTACGGCAATTAGGTATTATATTGATATGGATTTTGGGGCGATCATCAATCGCGCTTATCATCTCGTCAGGAATTCAAACGTGCTTTGGAAGCTCGGTCTGTTAGCGGTCTTCACCGAGGGGATGGTGAACGGTATTGCCCAGACTCTCCCGTCGCCAGATTTCCCTGGTAGCAACAAGCAACAAGCAGATCTTCAGTTGCAGCAGGCTCTTGGCCGTCTTGAACAATGGTTTACCAGCCACCTAGCTCTTGTAGCCGTAATCTCCGTCGTCATGATCGTGCTCGGGGTCTTGTTGTGGTACGTCTCGCTTCGCGCCAAAGCCGGACTCATCATTACTGCCGAAGATCTGGAGGACAATAAACCAGCTGGCAACTTCGCTGAGTCCTTCAAAAAGGGGGCTCCGTTTGCGTGGCGTCTGCTCGGCCTTTACTGGTTAGTCGCCCTGTCGGTCATTATCGCAGTTGGTCTTGTCGCAGCAAAGTTATTTATTGCACATCAGTTATCAACGACATTGCTAGTAGTTGGCTTAGTACTCCTTTTGCCAGCGCTGTTCATCTTTGTTATTTACATGAGCTTTTTAATGAAAATGGCCGAACGGCACATAGTCCTCAAGCGTGCTAGAGTATGGGAGAGCCTTAGCTATGGGCACAAGATTTTAACTACGCGGTTCGTCAACTCCTTACTGGCATTACTGATTGAGTTTGGCTTAGGCATCCTCTTTGTTATCGCGGTCTTTGCTGTCGTAGTCGTCGCGGTTGGCTTGGGCGCCCTTGTCCTGTTATTGCTTAGCGCCCTGTTACCCCAAACCGCTCTGGCGGTAATCGCTATACTACTCATGCTGGCCCTCCTTGTCGGCATCTTCATGCTTTCCGGCTGGTTTGCCGCTTTCCAAATTACGTATTGGACACTTGTCTACCGAGCTTTAAGCTATATGGTAGGGAATAAAGAAAAGTTAACGTCCAATTAATTGAAGGAGGGGAATGGCAGAAGAAGATAAAATTGAATCGACTACCCCAAGTACCCCGGCCCCCGCGGCCGCGCCGGTACCGACGGGAGTGGAGAGTACGGGTGGTTCGGGAGATGTCCCAGAGGAGATCAAAGGCTGGAACTGGGGAGCGTTCTTCTTGAACTGGATATGGAGTATTTTTAACAAGGTTTGGATCGGCCTACTAGCGCTGGTGCTGCCTTTTATTCCAGTCGTTGGTGGTATCGGAGTATTAGTAATGGCGATCGTTCTTGGTCTAAAAGGTAGTGAGTGGGCCTGGAAGAGCCGCAAGTTCGAATCTGTTGAACAATTCAAGAAGGTACAGAAGGCTTGGGCGATTTGGGGCCTCGTCATCTTCGTAATCGGAATTGTCATCATGGTATCTACCTGGAGCATCGTTGCTGGCATGCTGTTTGGTAGCGGCGCGAGCTTAGATTACTAGGCTAGCTGCCGGATCCGTGTTATAATCTACGCAATAGGTATCTGGTTTTGTAGTGGGTTGCGACCGTTAGGTAAGTGCGCTCGTTACGCAAAGTCAGAGGTCGCACCTAAGGAATTAGTTTTGAAAGGCAATAAATGGCAAAACGTTTATTTGTCGGTAATCTCTCTTGGGATACAACCGACGAAAGTTTGCGCACAGCCTTTGCTGCACTTGGAACAGTCGAATCCGCCACAGTTATAACGGATAAGATGTCAGGTCGCTCCAAAGGTTTCGGCTTTGTTGAAATGGCCTCCGACGAAGAAGCTACTAAGGCGATTGAAACCCTTAATGGCAAAGAAATCGACGGCCGACCGGTAACGGTCAACGAAGCTCGTCCGATGACAGAACGCTCAGATCGATCAGATCGCGGCCCACGTCAATCGAACGAAGAAGCAGCGTAAGCGACATGAAAGCCCTTCCCTCGTGGAAGGGCTTTCTGTGTCTTCATCGTAGTAATTCTACGGTCGGTAGGCGCGTCGTTGCGCCTTGCGAGCCCGGCCACCTTTCTTACCCGCCTTGCTAGCCTCTTTCGGGGTCCATTGGTGGGCATTACCACTCGCGTGGGCCGCTCTACCCCCAGCGCTAGCGATGCGTCGTTGCGTACTCGCATCCATCGAGGCAAAGCCCCGTTTGCTTTTTAGTCGAGCCATTACCATTAACTTCCCCTTTCGCTTATGCAGGATATTGCCGCGGAGCTTTTAAATCATTAACAAAGTTCCCAAAAACCAGTCGCCAGACCAGTAAACAGTTTGGAATAAATATCGATATCGTTTCTTAACAAGAGTTTTTATGAGTTAAACGTGGTCAGGCCCACCCCCGAAAGGGTGGGCCCGGGCTTACCGTTGCAAGGTACTGTACTTGACGTAGGCCAGCAACCGCTTGATCGGCTTATCGCTGCTCGTGATGCGATTTGGTCGCACCAGCACCACGACGTACCGATCAGGGAGCTTAGAGACGGGCACTGGTCCGACCTCCGCAACCGCCACATTCGCAGCAGATTTCGGCAGCCTGATGGTGAACCGTTCGGGCCAGACGTAAACGTCAAGGTCTAGCTTCCGCTCAAGATCAGGGTAGATCTCAAGGAAGATCTGACCGTAGTCACTCACGTCGGGACTAAGGCGAACAACGCTCGACCAGTATGGCCCGTCGCTCGCGTCGGAAGACTCCAGCGTACCGAAGCCTTTCTCTCCGACAGGAGACAGTAGCCATTTGCTAGACATATTCCTCCAGGTCGCGTCGTCACGGTAGATGTAGCCGGCGACGTAGTCGTCCAACTCTATAACCCGCTCACGAACCTTGCCATCAAGGTCGCTCGAGAAGTTGCAGTCCCAAACGACCAAACATCGTTCCGAGATGATCTCGCTGACGATCGAGACGTGGCCAGACGGGTTGCCCGGCCATGCCTTATGGACGAGAATTGCTCCTCGTTGCGGCAGCGGTATCGGTTCCCCGATGACAAACCTTCCGACTGGCCAGCCGGCCTTGGAGGCTTGATCCAGCCAGTTCTTGGCGTCGTTGCGACCGCCACCGCGCGAGTCGAACGGAAAGTCGGAACGTGCCAGGTAGGCAAGCCAGGTGCACTGGCCAACGGCGAATCGGCTGGCAGAGTCTTCAACGACGATGCCAGCTTGATCACCTAGTTTCTTCCGCCAGGTTTTGTCGCTAGGCTCGTAAACTTGACGAACTTCTAGCGAGCTGGGACGTCGTGGCGGCGTTTGGCCGCTAAGTGAGTAGGCGTGCTCGCGTTTGTAATCGGCGAGCAACTTCATGGCGAGCTCCTCCGGCGTTGACCGGACAGTGGCGACGCTACCGAGCGCCGAGACCACCAGGGCAGTGATTATCATTGTTCCCCCGGTCCCTTAAGGGACGAATATGGCCATACTATATACCCTAGTTTTAGGGTGGTCGACGGTAAACGTCACATTTACTTCAAGCTAGCTGTCTTATCAGTTATGCTGAGAAGCAATGGGTGGGGTTTGGTCAAAAAATGAGCGCGAAGTTTCAGCCGAGCTTGGCGCTGTTGCCGCAAAGGGACTTTCTGAGGCAGAAGCGAGCCGGAGATTAAGCCGGCACGGCTATAATTTGTTGCGGGAGAAGCCTAAAGCCTCGGCGCTCATTGTTTTATTGCGGCAGTTTCAGAGTCCGCTAACTTTAATACTGATCGTGGCAGCACTGATTTCTTACCTGCAGAAGGATATGACCGATACAGTTGTCGTGCTGGCGGTGGTCGT
This sequence comes from Candidatus Berkelbacteria bacterium, assembly GCA_016432625.1. Lineage (NCBI taxonomy): Bacteria > Candidatus Berkelbacteria > Candidatus Berkelbacteria bacterium. The sequence goes on along the minus strand of CP066697.1, from coordinate 648,203 downwards.
TTTGAACGTATCGATCGGTTTTTTCCAGGAGTACCGCGCTGAGCGAACCATTGAGAAGCTTCGCCACGCTCTCGCAGTAACGGCTCGCGTCATCCGTGATGGCATCGAGCAGAAAATACCGGCCAAGAATATTGTTGTCGGCGATATTATTGTTTTGGAAGCTGGCGATCGAGTTCCTGCCGACGCCCGTTTGATAGAGGGGGGTCAGCTAAGAGTCAACGAGGCGGCCCTGACCGGCGAAACAGTCCCTGCTCACAAAAGGCTTGGCGCTGTACGCGAAGACACTGTTTTAGCCGAGCGCTCCAATATGCTGTTTATGTCGACGTTTCTCGTTGACGGTCGGGCGGTGGCAGTCGTCACTGGCACCGGGATGAATACAGAAATTGGCGCCATCTCCGCTGAAGTAACGAGGGTCCGTCCAACGCCGACATTTTTACAACGAAAAATCACCCAGTTCGGGCGTTACATACTGCTCGCTTCATTTATCCTGACGATACTGATCTTCTTCTTTGGTCTAAGTCAGCGCATACCTCTAGCGGACATGTTTGCGGTTGCCCTCTCAATTCTTGTGGCAATTGTTCCTGAGGGGTTGCCGGTAGCGCTCACTGTAGTGTTATCGGTAGGACTATTACGAATGTACCGACGTGCTGCCTTAATCCGAAAACTTGCCGGAGCGGAGACGCTGGGTAGCGCTACGGTCATTTGCGTCGATAAGACCGGCACTTTGACCGAAGGGAAAATGATGGTGGAGCGGATTCTGCTGGGGGGTGACGACGTTGCAGTGACCGGGCACGGCTACTCGTTATCCGGACGCTTTACAGTCGAGAGCAAACCAGTAGCGCCAGAGCATCTTCCTGGGCTGAAACTGATCCTCGAGCTTGTCAGCATGGCAACTACCTCAACGATCTCACGGGAGGACTTAAAAACGGATCAAGCTCAGATACTGACCGACCCGACCGAGACGGCACTCTCTGTGGTTGCGGCAAAAGCTGGTTACTACGCCTTCAAAGAAGAGCGTCGCTACCCGGAAGTACTAGAGATCCCGTTTGATCAAGAGCTGCGCTACTCAACTTCAGTCCATCGCTTCGGGCGTCATAATCGCTACATAACCAAAGGTTCGCCTGAAAAAGTCTTACAGCTCTCCAGTCACGTTATCTCGCCTGGAGGTACAAGAAATCGATTATTAGCGCGCTCACGGGCAAATTTGGAAGAACGGGCCTCTGCCTACGCTAAGCAGGGGTATCGCTTGGTGGCGCTTGCCTACAGCGACCGACCAGGCTCGGAAACGCCCAACGAGCGACATCTCAAAGATCTGACTTTCGTCGGCTACTTTTGTATTGCCGACCCGATCCGCGCAGAAGTAAGAAAGGCAATCAGTACAGCTAAAGAGGCCGGCGTCCGGGTTATTATGCTTACTGGGGACCACCTTCTGACGGCTGAGACAATCGCCCAGAAAATCGGCCTGGATATTCACGGCAAGGCAATCCACGCTAATGATCTAGGCCACCACGATCTTGAGGACGTGAGCGTTGTTGCCAGGGCCACACCGGCAGACAAACTGAAAATAGTCGAGAAGCTGCAACGTCGTGGGGAAATTGTTGCCATGACTGGCGACGGTGTTAATGACGCCCCAGCGTTGAAAAGAGCCGACATCGGCATCGCCATGGGTCGAAGTGGCACCGACGTCGCGATTGAGGCTTCCGAGATGGTTCTTCTACAAGATAATTTTGAAGCGATTGTTAACGCCATTGCCGAGGGTCGCCTGATTTGGGAGAACCTTCGTAAGGTCGTTTTCTATCTTACTTCAACAACTTTCGCCGAGTTGTTCATTATTGTTTACGCGCTTTTTGTTGGCATTCCATTGCCGCTGCTCGCGGTTCAGATTTTGTGGATGAACCTCGTGACGGACGGCGTGATGTCGATGGCGTTAACCGTTGAGCCGGCGGAGACTGACCTGATGCGTCAGCAGCCTCGGCCACACGGAGCTTCATTAGTCGACTCCGGCATGTTCTGGCGGATGGTAGTTCTATCGTTAGTGATGGCGGCTGGCTCGTTAGGAGTTTACCTATTCACCCTGAAGCACGGCGTCGATTACGCTCGGACGGCAACGCTTACGGCGATGGTTTTCTTCCAGCTCTTGAATGTTTTTAACGCCCGCAGCCATACGAAATCGGTGTTCTCGCTCAAACTTCCAATCAACCCGTTACTACTAATCTCATTCGCCGTAGCGACAATCTTACAAGCCCTAGTTTTAGCAATGCCCGCAATGAGGGATTTGCTGGGCTTGGCGGCGATAGATACGCTTACTGTCGTTTCGATAGTTGCGATTACCGCCTCGATTATCCTCGCCGATGAGCTCCGTAAGGCGGTCCGGCGCGTCAGCTTGAACTGGGCACGCTTGCAGCAGGGTTTTGCCGATTAGCGTATTATTCTTGCAGATGGCCCGCCATAAAGTGCTTCTAGTTGAAGATAACGACGAACTACGCCGGCTTTATAAAGATATATTCCGTCACAATAATTTCGAGGTTTTTGAAGCGGTGGACGGAGAGCAAGCAATTGATGAGGCGTTAAATAGTAAGCCGGACGTAATTATTCTAGATCTGATGTTACCGCGCCAAGGTGGCCTGCGCGCCCTCAAAATCTACCGTAGCTTGCCCGAATGCAAGCACACCCCGGTTATTATTCTTACCGCCATGCCCAACCCGGATTATCAGCGCGAAGCCGCCGAGATGGTACAGGGATATTACCTCAAAACTGCCATTGGTCCTCAAGAACTCGTCGGCAAGGTTAGGGATCTGCTCGAGGGTAAGTAGGCTTGCTTCCGGAACGAAAACTCAATATTTTGAGCTCAATGGCAAACCGCGTGGTGGTTTTTACAGGCCCGATGAAAACAGCCAAGACACTGCGGTTGTTACATGCCTACCAGGCCTATTGTGCCAACCAAAAACGCGCCAAAGTCACCGCTTTCAAACCCCGAGCCGATACTCGTTACGACGACAATTGTATCCGCACCCGCTTAAACCCCCAGGTCTGTATTCCTGCCAAGGTTATCGGTCAGAGTAAGGAAATTTTGCGCCACCTCAAACCTGAAGTGGATTTAGTGCTAATCGACGAAGCCAATTTCTTTGACCCCGAGCTCCTCTATGTTGTCATGAAGATCAGAGACCAGGCTGACGTGTTTATCACCGGCTTAGATAAAGACTTCCGTGGCTTACCCTTTGGGCCGATGGGGCACCTGCTAGCAATCGCGAACGAAGTCCACAAGCTCAAGGCCTACTGCGACGTCTGCAAGAGGGAGCTAGCTGAATACACCCAGATGCTGGAGGATGGTCAGCCGGCCTCGGCTTTTGTTGATACCGTGACGCCGGAAGGGTCTGTTAAGAACCGAACCTATGAAACTCGCTGTCAGGATCATTTCGAACCACCGAGTGACCTTGAAGACTGGTTGGCGGAACAAAGCCGTGTCGCGCTAGCTAACGCTTGATTGCGGACCCATGCACACAAGTCCGCACCGTAAACCGAGAAGTGAAAAGATCCAAACCAGAACACTACTGAGGTTTTTTCTAGAACTCTATTCGGAGTTTATCTTGAACGAAGCCTAGCGCACATTGACTCACGATAGTGCAAGTTATAGGCTATGCTCGGAGGCTTAGCCGTGAACCAATACAATGTGAAAGATCCCGAGGATCTACGACGACTCATTCTTGACCCGTTCCCTCCCGTCTCTGAGGAGGAGTATCGTATCTTGAAGAAACGCGAACGTCGTTCGCACGCCGGCCCCGCCGTCGCCCAACCGGGTGGCCCCGATGGCATCGCTGCCGTCAGAACGGCCAAAATGACCGCATAGGCCACCCTCGCCGCTTCCGAGCCCTCTTGATGTTCCATCAGAGGGCTCTCGCTTTAACCAAGAGACTCTGTCTATTCTGGGTCGTTAAAGACAACCCGAATATTCTCCCATTTCTTGCTCTTTTGCAGCTCACAGGGAGTTTCACAGGGCTTATCGGGCGTTTGTTTAATACAGAACAAAATGAGATGAGCTAATTCACGAGCTCTTTCCCTTGTTAGTTCAACGTGTTTTTTACTACGATCGACTTGCTTGGCCATCTCTCAGGTAATCCAAAATCGTAGCTGGTTGTGTGATCTGGGCCCTGCCTGCTTACAGCCAGCTTTATTGTTGTCTCGCAAGTGCGTCCGTAGGTGTCTTGATAGCGAAAGAGGATGCTACCCGCTTTTGCCAGTGCGTCTTCGGCGCTCCCCGCCATCCATACTTCGGTGTCCTGACTTGGGGCTAAACTTGAGGAATTAGGCGCTGCTCCGAGGCTACGTTGTGGACAAGCGAGATTTGTCAGTGGGCCCTGTCCGATATTCTTGATTTTGAATTTGATGTGATTGCCGTTGTGTACCCATCCTTCTGAGATCGGCGCAATCACGGGTCGCAGTAAATCCATTTGTGTTTCTTGTGAGGTTTTTGCGGCACGAAATGCAACCCAAACAGATACGACCGCCGTGATTGAACTAATTACACCCACCACCCAACTCCAGTTGTTTCGGGAGATATTTTCAATCGCGTCAGCAATGCGCTCCAAACCAGCCGATTCCATCAAATGGACAGTAGCACAATGGAGCTACGTGTCGACTCCCAGTGGGAGTCGAACCGCTTCAGGTTTGGGATTTCGGGTTATCTCACAAAACGCCCCCGCGTAGGCGTAGGCGCTTTGTTGCTTCTCTAAGGAAGCTGTCAAATTGCGTGCATTTCACCGAACAATGCGGTCCCGACGGGATTCGAACCCGTGATCTTCTGGATGAGAACCAGATATCCTAGGCCACTAGACGACGGGACCAATATCCTGAACATTCTACCCGTTTGCACCTGTTAGGTCGAGCGATACTCCGGGTAATTTCAATATCCAAAATGGCGGAGCTCTTATTTTGGTCAAGACATTTACGGCGCCTAAGTTACTGACTTTTACCAAGTATTCGAGTAGAATTTAGCGACGGTCTGTGACCTTTTTACTTTCGGAGGAAAAACGTGAAGAAATTTGGCTTCATCGTCCACGCAGTTACTGCGAAGGACGCCGCTCGTCGTTATCCCTTCCTTCAGCGTTGGCCCGATCCGTTGATCGAGCTCTTTATGCTGATGAAGGGTCCGTCTGTTGTTGGACGCACTAGCGTCATCACCAGCCCAACAGGGGCAGTGACGCAGGGTGTTTTCGTCGGCGTGCCGATGTCCACACGGATGCTACAAAAACTGCCTCTAGAGTTCTCCTACAAGAGGATTCTCAAGGCGATCGAAATCGCCGCCCAAGAAGGCGCCGAAGTCGTTGGCCTGGGCGCGCACACGGCGTGCATCGGCGATGGGGGAATTACCCTTAACGCCCGCAGCCGGGTTCCAGTCACTAGCGGCAACAGCTACACGGTTGCCACAGCGATCGAGGCTGGCATGGATGCCGTTGGACGCCTGTACCCCAATTTGGACCTAAGGTTCGAAGGGGTACTGGCGGTGGTTGGCGCTACAGGCGCGATCGGCAAAACTTGTGCTCAGATGCTCAAGGATCGATTCGCCGTAACCTACTTGATCGGTCGCGACCTGGATCGAACGCAAGCAGCAGCCGAATCGATCGGCCTGCCACTGAGTACAGCCACCACCGACGTCGGCATCATTCGCAAAGCGCACCTGGTGATCTCGGTCACTAGTTCCGATACTGACGTCATTAAGTCGGAGCACCTCTCGCCTGGGACGGTTGTCGTCGATGTGGCTCGGCCACGCGACGTCAGCTTCCGGGTACAGAAAGAGCGCCAAGACGTTTTGGTCATCGAGGGCGGCGTAGTGCGAGTGCCGGGCAAGCCAAGTTTTGGCTTGAACTTCGGCTTCCCGCCTTATGACGCTTACGCTTGCATGAGCGAGACTATGGTTCTGGCGCTGGAGGGACGCTGCGAGGCGTTCACTTGCGGCAAGGACGTTTCGCCAGAGCAGGTAGAGGAGATCAGCCGCCTGGCGACGCGCCAAGGCTTCGGCTTGTCTGGCTATCGCAGCTTCGAGCGGCGAGTTGAGGATGAGGATGTCGAGCGGATCGCTTCCCTGGCTGCCAAGCGCGTCGGGCTACTGTCCGACTTGATCGCCTACTAGCCGAAACGCCTCACGTTGCTCCTCTATGAATTGAATCGGGCGGCCTCTTGGGCCGCCCATTTCTTTAGGCCTTATTAGTGCTAGACTTGGATCACCGATGAAAGACGTTAGTATCTGGTGGTGGAATTTTGCGGTTCTACTGCTGCTACTGCTTGGTAGCCAACTGACGCCATCAATCCAACCAACTAAGCAAGAGGCAACGTCAAATAAATCAGGCCCCCTCTACAAGGAGAAGCAATTTACCTGGGAAACAAAAGTATTATTGACTGGTCTAGATATTCCCTGGGATTTGGCCCAGCTGCCTGACGGAGGGCTCTTGATCACCGAGCGCACTGGTAAGCTCAAACTTTGGGACACGAAAACCGTTCAAACTGTCGCTGAGTTGCCGGTCGCCACCGTTTCTGAATCAGGGCTGACCGGAATCGCTCTACACCCCAAATTCCCCGAGAATCACTGGCTTTATCTTTACTACACCTACCGCACCGGCGGCGAGCTGAAAAATAAAGTGGTCCGTTACGTCTTTGAAAATAACAAGTTAACCGAAAATAAGACGATTCTTGACGGTCTGGCTGGCGGGCAGATTCATAACGGTGGTCGGTTGCGCTTCGGCCCAGACGACTTGCTCTATGTCTTGACAGGCGACGCCGCTCGCCCGGCTCTAGCTCAGGATCCAAAGAGACTTGAGGGGAAGATTTTGCGCCTAAAAGACGACGGCAGTGTGCCGGATGATAATCCAACGAAAGGCTCGCTTGTCTATACGCTCGGCCACCGTAATCCCCAAGGATTAACTTGGCACAGTCTAACTGAAGAGATGTACGCCACCGAGCACGGCGAAACCGCAAACGACGAGCTGAACGCCATCCAGCCAGGTCAAAACTACGGTTGGCCAACCGCCAAGCGCGGCGCGCTTGACCACACTGGTTTCGTTGCCCCGTTACTTGGCTCTGGCGATGAAACTTGGGCGCCATCCGGCATCGACTTTGTGGGCCTAAAAATTTGGGAGTTACGCTACACCGCGATATTCGCCGGCTTGCGCAGTCAGAAGCTACAGAAAATCGAAATTATCGACGGCAAGATCGCGAGTCAAGAAGTTCTAATTGATAAAACGTACGGTCGCTTACGGGCCGTTCTAGCCAAGGGCGATGGCTCCGTTTACGTCACAACCAGCAACCGCGACGGCCGAACTAACCCTCAAGCTGATGATGATCGGCTTTTGATTGTTACCCCAGTCGAGAAGAACTAAGCTATTATTGAAATAAATGGAGGGGATAATCTTCTGGCTAGTACCGGTTGTGCTGCTAATCGTGTTTATCTTGGTGCTTCTGCGCCACGGCCGCGACACAAATAAGCCGCCGTTACTAATCGTCGAACCACTAGGCACCCTAATCACAGCTTGGCAAACGGCCCGTTTTATCCCGGCCGGGGTCTCAAGTACTGAGAAAAATTCCACCGCTCCTACAAGTACCGCCAGAAAACAGCTCGAAGAATATCTCAGCATGTTCCGTTATCAAACCTGTAATAGTGGTACGCCGTTAGAAATGATTATCATTTCAACCCTAGGTATAGAGCAGCGCTCCGCGGCAACACTGCTTCACTGTCACGGTCTAAGTTTATGGGGCGAACAAAGAATTTTCGAAACTAAAGACGGCAAAATTCTTTCAGTGATGATGGGCGACATCGGCGAGATCCTGTCCAAGGTCAAATACAACGGTGCCGGCAAGGAAGTGATGTCTGATAAGATGCGCCAAGAGCTTAAAGCGCTATCCCAGCGCTCTGGCAGTCACGGCTACTTGCCAGTGGCCTGCTGTTATCGTTTCGTTCATGCTCGCGCCGTTATCGAACCAACCGGCCATAGCTGGGCTGGTTTGATCCTACTTGAGCCGGTTTTAGCGCCCAATTTAATCAAACGCTTGCGGGGCTATCGCCAAGCCGACTTGAAGATGTTAAGCATCTTGCCAGAAGCGCTGCTGTCGTTCTTGCGCCGGCAACTTTGGCGCACCGAGACTTACGACGGAGCGACCCCTTCGCGGGAGGATAACCCTAAGGAGAAGGAAGAGTATTGGGATCAGGCACGGTCAATAGGTTCGGCCAACCTGCGTGAGCGCTACAGCGCAGTGCGTTACTTCCAATTCGGTAAGAATTGCCGTGTTCTAAGCGGCAACACCGAGGACCGCCAGCTGCCAGTCCCCACAACTAGCTTCCTCTAACCTAGTGCGCGGGTGTGACTTTTTAGGTTAGAATGTCCTTATCATGGATAGCCAACAACTTCAGCCTTTGAGCGGTTTTCGTGACCTTGTCGGCTCGCCCAAGTACGAGATAGCTAGTCGTTTACGCGAGATTTTCGAGTCCTTCGGCTTTATCTCCATGGACACTCCAGCGCTGGAGCGACAAGACATCCTGCTCAATAAGTACGGCGAAGAAGGCCAAAAACAACTCTACCTCTTTGAAGATAATGGCAAACGATCGGTTGGCTTGCGTTTCGACCTGACGGTGCCTCTTGCGAGGTACGTCGCCGCGAACCGCCAATCGCTGAACTTGCCATTCAAAAGGTACGAGATTGGCTCAAGTTGGCGAGCCGAGAAGGCTCAGGCCGGTCGGCTTCGCCAGTTTACTCAGGCCGATGTCGATATCGTCGGCGTGGCCTCGCTCGGGGCAGAACGCGAGCTATTGGAGATCATCGCCGCCGCCGAAGCGGTAATCGCTGAATTTACTGTCGAGCTCAATGATCGTCGTTTAGTCGCTAGAATTTTTGATGAACTCAAGGTTGAGATGGCGATAAGAGGCAAAGTATTGCGCACGCTCGACAAGAAAGCGAAGATCTCCGAAGAAGCTCTCAGCAAAGAGTTGCTCGTAACCGGCCTCACCGCGAATCAATTACGTCAAATGCAGGGGATATTTCTCTCCGATAAGCCTACGCTCGATGCCACGGCAAAATTAGTCGGCGAAGAGGTAGTGAGCGACTTGGCTAGTCTGCTCTCGTACGCTAAAACTCTTGGGCTAGACGTCAATTACGCGCCGAGTATGGTTCGGGGTCTGGACTACTACACCGGGACGATCATCGAGGCTTCCGTTAAAGACGCCGAAGTTGAGGTTGGCTCGGTTATCGGCGGCGGCCGCTACGACTCGTTGGTCGAAGACTTAACTGGTGAGAAAATTCCCGCCGTCGGCATCTCATTTGGCGTCGATCGTTTAGTTGATGTAACGACCGAATTCATCCGAGAAGGCGAGATATTTATTGTCTTGCTACCGGAGACGGAAAACGAGACGCGCGCCTGGGCCCGCAAACTTCGCGGCTTAGGCAAGATCGTTGAGGTTTTTCCAGACAGCGCCATCCCGCTCGGCAAACAGATTAAATACGCTGACAAAAAAGGCTACGCCGAAATATACCTGCCGACAGGCGAGGAATGGCGACAGGGTCAGATTGTCGTCAAGGACCTTTCAAGCGGCGCTCAGCGCTCTTACAGACGGACCGAGTATGAAGTTTGAGGCCGAACCGTTCAAGTCGTTATTTGAGCTCGAAGAGTCCGTCCTTAGCTATTGGTCTAAGAACGATATTTATGCCAAATCCTTAGCGAAAAATTCTGGGGGCGAAGTTTTCTCGTTTTACGACGGGCCACCGTTTATTACTGGCATGCCGCACTGGGGGACGCTCCTACCGACAATCGCCAAAGATGTAATTCCGCGCTACCAAACAATGAAGGGCAAGTACGTCCGCCGCATCTGGGGCTGGGACGTACACGGCTTACCGGCGGAGAATCAGGTAGAGAAGAAGTTGGGCTTAAAAACTAAAAAAGATATCGAGGCGCTGGGAGTGGAGAAATTCATTTCAGAGTGTCGCAAGTATGTAGCCGAAACGTCCCTTGCTTGGCGCTGGTATATCGATCATATCGGCCGCTGGGTTGATATGGAAAACGCCTATCGTACCGACAATTTGGCGTACATGGAGTCGGTGATGTGGGCGTTTAAACAGTTGTATGACAAAGATTTGATTTACCGTGGCCGTCGCACTTCGCTGTATTGCCCACGCTGCGCCACGCCCCTAAGTAAGTTTGAGGTCACGATGGATGAAGGTAGCTACCGCGATGTCACCGATCCTGGTGTTACGGTTGCCTTCCGGGCTGAGGGCGACGACGTCTCGTTACTCGCGTGGACGACAACGCCTTGGACCTTGCCGGCTAATTTCGGCCTGGCCGTTGACCCCGAGGCTGAGTACGTCAAGGTTACGGACGGAGAGAAGCGTTACATCCTTGCCCATCAAGCGCTGGAGCGTTACGGGGACCTTGATCTAGAAATTGTTGAGCGCTTTAAAGGCGAAAAGCTACTTGGCCAACAGTACGAGCCACTTTTTCCTCACAACGCTGCCAACAGTGAGACTGACTATAAGGTTTATCCTGCGACGTTCGTTAGCATGGAGGAGGGTACCGGAATTGTTCACATCGCACCGGGATTTGGCGAAGACGACTCAACGCTCGGCGAACAAGTCGGTTTAACAGTGCTCGAAACGCTTGACGACCAAGGCCATTTCAAACCAGAACTCGGCGAGCCATTGGCGGGGCTTTACTACAAAAAAGCCGATCCGATCGTGACGGCTGATCTTGAGAAACGCGGTTTGTTATTCAAACAAGAATCTATCGCGCACTCATACCCGCATTGCTACCGCTGCGAGACGCCGCTTATCTATAAGGCCCAGGTTTCCTGGTATCTGCGGATTGATCCGCTACGCGATGAGCTACTAAAAACTAACGAACAGATCAAATGGGTGCCGGAGCATTTTGGCTCTGGTCGCTTCCGCCACAATCTTGAAACTGCACCGGACTGGTCGCTGTCGCGAACGCGTTACTGGGGCTCGCCAATTCCAGTTTGGGAGACAGAAGACGGCGAAATCTTTGTCCCAGGCTCGATCGAGGAATTAGAAAAGCTAAGTGGCCAAAAGATAACTGACTTGCACCGACCGTTTATCGACCAAGTTGAACTGACGCTGCCTAGTGGCAAGAAAGCCCGTCGGGTAAAAGAAGTGCTCGATTGCTGGTTCGAGTCGGGCTCGATGCCGTACGCCCAAGATCATTACCCCTTTGAGAATAAAGAAGTTTTTGAGGCCCACTTCCCGGCAGATTTTATAATTGAATACACCGGGCAACTTCGGGGATGGTTTTATTATTTGCACGTTCTTGGCAACGCTCTGAAGCAATCGGCCGCCTTTCGTAACGTTGTTACTACGGGCGTCCTTTTTGGGACCGATGGGCGCAAGATGTCAAAATCCTACGGCAACTACCCAGACCCAAAGGCGACAATAGAGAAACATAGCGCCGAAGCGCTACGTCTTTACTTTATGTCGAGCCGGGTGATGCAGGGGGAGGATATGGCTATCAGCGAAACTGACATTCGCGATTCTGCCCGTGCTCTAAACGTCCTACATAACTCGTTTCGGTATTTACTCACTTACGCTAAAGCTCACTCCTGGCAGCCAGCCGAAGCTCAAAGCACAGATGTGCTCGACCGCTGGATCAGTCTTCGTCTTGAGGAGCTTATCGCGACAAGCCAGGCGAGTCTAGGTAATTTCGATCTTCCAGGCGCCGCTAGGGTTATCCGCCCCTTCATCGAAGACCTCTCGACCTGGTATATACGTCGTAGCCGTGATCGTTTCGTGGCTGGCGATGCAGCGGCCTTACAGACCCTCTACAACGTGCTAGTGCGCTTTGCCGAAGCCGTCGCGCCAGTTCTGCCATTTACCGCCGAGCACATCTATCAGACTTTGACCGAAAAGGAATCGGTGCACCTAGCTAACTATCCGACGGCTGATGAGGTCTCGATCAATGAGCAGAGCGATTTGTTGCGCCTGATGGATCAGGTTCGTTCGATCGCCTCCACCACTCACATGTTACGTTCTCAGGAAGGCATCTCGCTGCGTCAGCCACTATCTAGCTTGAGCGTCAAAGGGTTTACCGACCTCGAGAACAGACCAGAATTTAGCGAAATCCTCCGCGATGAAGTCAACGTCCAGCAAGTCGACTTTCAAGACAAGGCCGATGAGGGTTGGTTCCGCGTCAACGTTGAAGGCGGCATGATCCGGCTTGAAACAAAGTTGACGCCAGAACTTGAGGCGGAAGGACGGTACCGCGAGCTTATCCGTCTGCTGCAAGATGCACGTAAAAAAGCCGGTCTTGTTGTTGGTGAGAAAGCCGCACTCACTTACTTTACGTCAGACGAAGCCTACCTAAATATTTTCCAAACCCGCGCTAAAGACGTCGCTACAGCAAGTGGTTTAGCAGGACTGAACGTTGCCGAGAGCAAGGTTGGACTAGAGTCGTCAGGCGACGAAGCTCTCTTTGTCAAATTCGATAAGTCTTGACAGTTACAAAGTGAGGCATAGACTTTAAGTGCAACCAGCAGTGAGGTTGCGGGGAGGACCGTCAAAAGTACATCGATAGCTTACGACGCCCACGCGCGTCACTCGTCACTTGTACGGTGATCCGAACGCCGTACCGACCGTTTCTCACGGAGGACCGTCTTGACCCACACTGGTCGGGAAACACGCCCTGCGGAAAGCAGAAACTAACGGGCCGGTTGTTATCGGCCCAGCACGGAGCATGACTCCACGCAACTTGTAGGCTCACCCTGCCTTGGCAACGCCGAAAATAGGATCTGGCTGCGTTTGATATCAAACGCAGCCTTCGCTTTCGCAGAACTACTCGCCGCCTTTCCTAACAGGTACAATACCCTTGAATGATCATCGCTTTATTCCAATATATCGCCGCAGGCCTTAGCTGGGGACTACTGAAGACGTTTTCGCGCCTTGAGGTTATCGGTCGGGAAAATTTGCGGGAAGCCTCGCGGCCATTAATTGTCGTTTCCAACCATGAAAGTCACATCGATCCACAGTTGGTTGGGGTAGCGCTTCTTAGTCGGCCTTCGTTGTTTCCCTTGCGCTTTATGGCCAAAAACAAGATTTTTTACATTCCCGGGCTCAATCTTTTAATTTGGATGCTCGGTGCATTTATGGCCCATAGGCGTAAAGGCATTGAGCGTTCGCTTAGAACGCCGTTACATATCCTCAAGCACAACGGCTCGGTGATGATGTTTCCGGAGGGTAAGGTCATTCCAGAAAGAGCCAAGCTTGGTGAAGGTAAGCGCGGCGCGGCAATGTTGGCCTTGATGACTGGTTCAGCCATTCTGCCGCTATCCATAAACGCACCGCATGACTTGCCGCCATTCATCCCTTTTGCCCTCGGCCGACCGCGAATAATCATTCGAATCGGTGAGCCTTTTTACCTCAATAACATTGATTACCCAGATTTAAGTGACGGAAACACAAAGAAAGCGACCAAGGCAATTATGGAAAAAATTGCCGAACTCTATTTTCAGCATCAGTACTAAAAAGGCGGAAAGTTTTGAAGCTTTCCGCCTGGCCACCGCGGTGCGGTGAGGGTCGGGGCGACTGGGTTAGTTTTCCCAGCGGCTAGTGGCGATTTGGTGCAGCTCTTGGAGTTCGATTCGGCGTTCGTGCCAAACCAACACCTCATTACCGCTGACGAGCTTGCGCTCGAGGACCTCCTCGATTTGGGCGAGAAGCAGCTCGATCTTCATGGCTGAGTGCTCGCGATTGCTCACGGCCTCCCAAGCTTCAGATCGAAGTGTCTCTATCATTTCCGGGGTCCATGTCAGCTGAGGTAGAGCTGCGCTCTGTTCCGCTGTCATAGTTTCACCTGTCTAACGAACTCGTCCACCATCTGCTTGGTGTGGTGCGGCATCAAGATCATCTTGAGCGCGCGCCCTTCCTGGCAGTTGGGGTCGTCGAACCGTCTGGGGAACGGGGCGACATGCATGTAGTAAGGGTGGTTACAGACTCGACTAGCAAGTCTCTCCACCACCGAAAGGTCGGTGATCTCCAGGCAAAGCTGGTTGGTTTGGCCGACGTGCACTTGGAAGTGGTCGACCTGGTCCAATAGCTCTCTGGCGTAGTCGCGCAAAGCGATGCATTGCTGCACGCACTTGGCAAGTTGATCAAAGCCCTGCTCTTCAAGCACTGCCCAAAGAGCAACAGCGTTAGCGCCGCTGCGGCTGCCGTTGATTGTCCAGTCCTGTTCGCTGTTCAAGTACGGTGCCTTAACCGCCACTGGTCCGGCGTACTGCTCGCGGTAGAGGATTGCTCCGCAACCGAACGGTACGCCCCCCATTTTGTGGGGGTCAATGACGACAGAGTCAGCTCCCTGGTCGAAGCCGAAGCGTACCGGCTTGGCCAGAAACGGCAGCACGAACCCGCCGAAGGCCGCATCGACATGGATGTACGTCGAGATACCGGCTAGCCTCAAGCCAGCGCGAAGTTCGTTAACTTGGCTGACATCGTCGACGCTGCCCATCATCGTGCTCCCAGCCGTACAGACGAACAGTACGCCGGTGATCCTTTCCGACTGGAGTCGATACGCCAGTTCAGTGATGTCGCAAACCGATATACCGCCGGAGCGGTTACACGGCGCGTAGATGATGTCGTTCGGGTTGAAGCCGAGGATATCGGCTGCCTTCAGGATGCTGTAGTGGGCAAGACGAGTCGTGATAATCACCGTTCGCTTTGCCCCAGGTTGAGCTCGCAAGTAATTGCGTCCCATCCAGAGACCGGCAAGGTTGGCAGAGGTGCCACCCTCGCAGAGGTAACCGCCAGTTGTGGCTGGGTCGCCACCGGCAAGCTGGACGAGGCTGGCAATTGCTTCACGCTCCAATCGTTGGGTACCGTCAAACCCGTGCTCGGTTTGCTTATGCCCCGCCTGTCGGAAGGGAAGCGAGTGGTCACCGATATTGTTGGGATTGATCTTTTGAGCGAGGGTGAGTGCTTCGAGCGCGACTGGCAGTGGTGCTCTGCCGGGGTAGCCAAATGTGGCCCACTCCCAGGGCAAACAACTACATTCGCCAAGGGCGCTCTCGGCATCACGCATGACTAGTTCCGTGGCCTGTCCAGGCCAACTGTATGGGTCTTTCATGATCCCCTCCTATCCGGGATCGCTGTCCGACTTGATAGGGTCGTGGCAGAGCGGGCAGGCTTCAAGCGCCGTGCCTATTTTGCACTTAGGACAAAAGTTAATGCCAAGGAGCTTGCCTCGGCACTTCGGACAGACGGGTTTCCCGTCGATGATGACACCACCAGTCTTCCATTGGCACTCTTCGCACCAGAATGAGACCGACTGGGTCGGTGAAAGTGGCATAGTATTTTCCTCACGATTCGGGATTTTGTTTGCACCCTCGACAGGATTCGAACCTGCGTCGACGGTTTTGGAGACCGTTGCCTTAACCACTAGGCTACGAGGGCGCAAACAATTGGGATGGTCTCCGTTACCTTTATGTTAAGGCAACGAGTTAGGCGAATTGTAGTGTTTGTCAGCTGAGCGGTCAAGTCTCTCAGAGGTCACTGAGCGGTGATTAATCAGAATCGTGATGGTAAGATGCGGCTACGAATGACAATCAATGAAACTGTGACAATTAAACGGGGACCAAAGCCTGGCAAGACAGTCGCTGTTTTTGCCGGGGTCCATGGTAACGAGCTGGCAGGTGTGCAGGCTCTCCAAAATCTTTTGCCAACGCTCCAGATTAAAGCAGGAACTGCCTACTTTGTTTTAGCCAATCCACCTGCTATAGCACGAAGACAACGGTCAATTTTAAAGAATCTTAACCGCTGTTTCTTCACCGGGAACGACGGCAAGACCTGGGAGGATGAGCGGGCTCGTGAGCTAATGGCGTTACTGAACAAGTGTGACGCTTTACTCGATCTGCACGGTTACAATGGTCAAGAGACGGATGTCTTTGCTATCACTGATTCGGCTGGCGTAGAACTTGCTGGTCACCTACCGATCAGCGCGATTTTGACCGGTATTAGCGAAGTCGCAACCGGTGGAACCGATTGTTATATGACCTCGCAGGGCAAGATTGGTATCTGTTTGGAGTGCGGTTCAAACTTTGAGCCTGAGAAATACGTCCCTGTAGCAGAGCAATCAGTCCTAACCTTTCTTGGCCAGTACGGGCTGGTCGATGCCCCAAAGGCAATCCAATCACGGCCTGCATTGTACCGCGTGGCCGAGGTAGTGAAGCGGGAAACCGCTGATTTTGAATTTGACCAAACCTACGTTAACTTCCAAAAACTTGAGCCAGCTCAACAGTTCGCCCGGGATAGCCAGCGAAAATTCATTGCGGCAGATAATACCTACATCTTATTTCCCAGGCCAAAGCAAAAGGTTGGCGAGGAGTCGTTTATTTTACTGAGTAAAATTGAAAAGGTTTGATGAATGGGGGAGTGGCCCCCCATTCATCAGAGGGCGTCACGACACAGTGAGTAGCAACGTTCTGCCCAGTTGACGACGTCGTCGTTGGAACGCGGGCTGCCAAACATTCGAAACTCGATCGTGCCGTGAACCGACAAGCGAATCAGGTGCCAGCACGAGCGTGGGTCGTTGACGAAGTCATGCTCGATGGCGTAGGCCTCGAAGTGATCCCAGCCCCGCCAGGCGATTGGCTGATAGTCGGCAGCCATAATCCGATAGATCTGCAAGCGACGACCACCAGAGTGGTCACCCATTTGACAGAGCTCGTCGGTGTAAGGGATGACGGCGCTATGTACCCTCATGGCCGTATCCGCATCGGGCATACCGACATGAACGTGGGTGCCCGTCACCTGGCAAGCAGCGAGAAGACGCTCTTTGGTGATCTTGGCGACGATCTCGTCGTAACGTTTCGAGGGGTAGTGGTCGAGCGGCATGGAGTCAGGAGCGACTTCTAGGAACAGTCGCCGCAGACCGAGAAGACTCAGTGCCTCCTCGGCTAACTCATCGTTTCGTTTCAGCTCGTCTGGTAGTTGAGCTAACTGACACGGACCGACGCGGTCTTCCAGTTGGCACGCTGAAAGTTCGTAACCGAATCGCGGTTGAGGTAGCATTTTCAGCACCTCGAACGCTGCTGGTACGATCTCGCTGTGTTGGACGAGGAAGCTTTCGCGCTCCACCCCTATATGCAGGGTGTGTTCGGGCGCAAAAGCGAACTGCGAAGCGTATGTCGAAAGGGTAATCATAGGGCTCCTTGTGAGGTACAAAAAATCCCGGGTGACCGGGCCTCGTGGTTTTAGTTATGGCAAAGTGGCCTAGTCACCTAAATCAGTGTCAAGCCTCCCCACCAAGTTGTAGTCGACAGCTGTTTAACCATCTTGGTAATAGTAGGTTGAGTTAACCTGGGTGTCAAGTGACGCTAACTCGCGCCTTGGGAGTCAAAAAAAGGCCGGTAAGTGCATCGCACGGCCGGCCTTTTCGGTCTGGATTTTTCCTATCCATGGATCCTCCTTGCGATATTGCTCAAGTGCTTCTTTTTGCACTCACCACACAGCGATGCTCCTGAAACACAGTCCTCATGCATCTGCGCTGTAGTCTCGTAAGGCTGTAGCAGCTCGGCAATCCGGAAGAAGGAACAGTGCTGTGGGTCGCCGCCCGCGCTTCGCTGTTCCTCGGGGCTTTGACGACCTCCGGAAAAGCATTGACGTAGCTTACGTTCCACCTGCTCCGTTGGTTCAATGAGCGTGATGAGCGACTTGGCGTCCTTAGCGCTCATTCTCTTTGTCGGGCCCCTCAGACTCGGAAGAAGCAGGCGATACGAGTAGCTGGGCGAAGGGAGTTGTAGTTTGCAGGCCACGATCTTGGCGGCTTCTGCATGTGTGACTTGATGGATGTCCGAAAGTACCAGTGCCGGCCGTTTCGGGTAGAGGGTCGTAGGCAGAAGAAACGCTGCTGCCGTAATGGCAGGTACGCGTAACGAAGCGAGTGGGATGCTCGCGTCCCAGCCATACAACTGAAGAACCTTCCTTGTAGATAAGCACTTCGCAGCGCCTAACTCTAGGACTTTCAGCTCTTGACTGTCTTGATCGGAGAAGCTCACTGCGGTTGCCGGCAATGGAGTCCCGGTGAACTTCCGGTACGCTTGATCAAAGCGCATCGTCTCCTGCTCTGCCTCACTTGTCGTGATATGTCGATCAGCTTCATATCCCGCAAACACGAAGATCGGTTGGCCGCCTTGCTGGATGAGCCAATGCAATTCTCGCATAAGCGTAAGATGTCCGAGATGAAATACCGCGTTCGGGCGCATACCGACGAGAACAGAGAACTGTTTCCGGTCGAGCATGGCTTCGAAAACCGGTACCGGGTTCTGGAACGCGAAGACGCCGACTCGTGCGAACCCGTTACGTATCTCGGTGAACGCGTCGTCTGGCGAATCTGCGATCGTCTCAAGCGCAAACTGCTTGACGGTAACAGTCGCCTCAGCTGCGGCCAATCGCATCCTGTCTTGAAGCCAGGACTCAGTTAACATGGGTTCCTCCTGTGTTGGACTGGGCTTGGAGAAAACTCATCATCTCCTCCAGGCGATTTTCTAGTCGGTTGTCCCGCACGTACTGCTCGGCCTTCTGCATGTAAAATGCCGGAAAGTCGGGTAAAGCACCGTGTAGACAGCTACCTAACGCCCAGAATCGGGCAACTGCCTCAAGGGCAGTCTCGTGTAAATCCGCGAGTGAGAGCGTATTTAGGTAGCGAAAGTTGTCGTCGTCCTGCGTCACTATCCCTGCTTTCAGGAAAGACAGGGTAGTCACCTCCGACATCTTGTCCCACAGCTGTGGGAAAGTCGGTGAGGTGAAGTACCGCAGAAAGTAGCTTCGATACCAAGGGCAAAGATGGAGTCTTGCTAGGACCGAATCTGCCGCAAGGTTTGCCTTCGTGGAGGTTCTCCGAACATGCTTATCTGCTATCGCAGAAGCGAATTGGCCGATGAATAACCCACCGACCTCCAGTAGCATGCTTTGATCCTTCTCCGAGGCATTGAACGTAACCAGGGGGTTAAGAACCTTACCGCCGAAGTATCCTCCAAACACCCTGCGTTGACCGTCGCTAACAAAATCTCTTCTGTTGAGCGAGTAGATCGTAACGTCGTGGCCACTGAAAGATGACTGGATTCTTCGTACGGCGGTTGGCTGACTGTGGATGAAGAGCAGGTCAAGATCGCTCTCGGGCGTTTGTTGGTTCAGCACGAAGCTGCCGTAGTTCACCCAGAAGCTTCCGTCCCCGTCTTTTGCCTCGACCTCCCCAGCTAGGCGCCTTATGGCCTGCTGGACAAAGTCGAAGTTTTGTTGAGTCATGAACGTTCGATACATATGCCTACTCCTTATTGTTGAGGGAATCTGAACGACTGTGCGTTAGCGCCCCGATATGATCCGCTAATCGTAGTGATGGCCTGAGCCAGCATTGTTTCAGCGAAAGCCTCGCGTCCCCACATGTGAAGAAATCTAATCTCCCCAAAGTAGAGCGCGGCGAGAAACCGGTTAACGTCATTTGTCGTCTCCTCACTCGGAAATCCAGCTGACATCGTCGAAGCAACGGAGCGCGCGATGTCTTGGTACGGTTGTAAGTGGGTCGGCACGTACGAGCTGTGTTCGATTTCAAGACGATTTCGAGACACTCGCAAGACGGCATCGGTAGACAAGACGCTGCAACGGGTAGACCACCACCCGTAGAGATTGGCCAACATCATTCTCCAATCCTGATGAGGGCCTGCCCACTCCCAGTCTACGCAGTACCATGAGTACCTCGTCCCGACAACGATATTGCTGGGCTGAGGATCGCCGTGGCACACTACGCCCATTTTTGGCTTGCCCACCTGGGCAATCGCCTCGAACGATTTTGCGATAGACTGGTATTCGCTACCGTTGACGACCACTGGCATATCCCAACACTCGGAGAGCTTGGTCTTGCCAACGGTCGCATTACGAATACCCTGCTCAATCCTACCCAGCCGGGCGGGAAAGAAGCGCGGGCACAGAGCTTCATTGAACTGGTGCTCGGAACCTTGCCACATTCGCAGTAGCGCCTCTATAAAGTCCTTCCAGACTCCTAGTAAACGACTGTGAGGCACGTTGGAGTTGATAATGAGGTGATGGAGGGAATGTATCCCCTTACACTCGGAGATCATGACCTCGAAGCCGTCCAACACTTGGCACCATAATACCTGCGGGAGGTGATCCGGCAGGTAAGGCGTTAGTGCGTTTCTTCTTCCGATCTCGTCCATTAGTGAAACCCGTGACTGCGCCACGCACTTCACTGCATAGAGAGAATTGGTGCGAGCGTGTCTAAAAAGCGACACTCTCGCACCAGAACTTCCGGGGAAGGAGAGAAGGATGAGTTCAGGGTCGTCTTGCTCGCCGAGCATCATCCTCATCGCTTTTGTTGCGACGCGAACGATTTCAGACATGACGACCTCCTTTAGTCGTTGGAGAAATAGTCGATGCGCATTGCTCTGCGAACATCTTCCAAGGTTTTTGCAGCAATTTCGCGAGCTGCTGCGGTTCCATCTTGGAGAATGCGCATCACTGCGTCAGGGTCTTTGGCGAATTCTTCGCGCCGAGCGCGAATCGGATCCAGTTCCGCCAAAAGGACTTCTTGGAGTCTGCGCTTTACGACAGTATCCCCAAGCCCCCCTTTGCGGTAGTGGTCTTTCATTGCTTCGAGACCTTTCTCGTCGGGATCAAAGGCTTCCAGGTACGCGAATACCGGGTTGCCTTCAACCGTTCCAGGATCCTCCACACGGAGGTGTTTCGGGTCGGTGTACATCGTTTTCACTTTCTGACTTACCTCATCGGCGCTGTCTGAAAGCGAAATGACGTTGCCCAATGACTTGGACATCTTGCCCTTCCCGTCTGTGCCGGGGAGACGAGAGACCTTCGAAAGAAGTCCCTTAGCCTCGACAAGCACCTTGTGTCGGTAGATACGATTGAAGCTGCGCACGATCTCGTTAGTTTGCTCGATCATCGGCAGCTGATCTTCGCCTACGGGCACCAAGTCCGCTTTGAAAGCGGTGATGTCCGCTGCTTGGCTCACTGGGTATGCCAGGAAGCCGGCCGGGATACTTGAGCCGAACCCTCGCTGCTTGATCTCTTCTTTGACGGTTGGGTTGCGTTGAAGGCGTGCAACCGTCACTAGGTTGAGATAATACATCGTCAGTTCGGCGATCTCCGGTACGAGCGATTGGATGAAGATCGTCGTTTGCTTGGGGTCGATGCCTACGGCAAGGTAATCCAGGGCCACTTCGAGGATGTTCTTGCGAACCTTCTCTGGGTTGGTGGCGTTATCTGTGAGTGCCTGCGCGTCGGCGATGATGATGAGCTGTTTGTGCTCCGTTTGAAGCTTCACTCGCTCACGTAGCGAGCCGACGTAGTGACCCAAATGCAAAGGGCCAGTGGGTCGGTCGCCGGTAAGGATGATGTGACTGTCTTTTTCCATAGGTTACTTCTCCACGAGACTTCTACTGCAATGATATCCTTTTTGTTAAAGAACCTCATCAACAGCGAGATGTCTC
Source organism: Candidatus Berkelbacteria bacterium (assembly GCA_016432625.1). Classification (NCBI taxonomy): domain Bacteria; phylum Candidatus Berkelbacteria; species Candidatus Berkelbacteria bacterium. The sequence goes on along the minus strand of CP066697.1, from coordinate 626,713 downwards.
GTTGTTGAGCGCATTATAAGGCTGGCTTCGAGGAAAAGCAACTCAATTACCTCCGATTATGAAACTCCCGCGACTATTTTCGTCGGGTATTGAGAAGTCGCTAGGAACTGATCGACCTATAAGTCGACGAGCCCGGGGTAGTTTAGCAAAAAACTGATATGAGCTAGAATGAACGCATGCTCGGCCATTTAATAAGCACGTTTAGGCGGTATACTCTTTGCTGAATGTTATTACTCAGGGCTCGGCCACACGTAGAGAGAATACTTGTCAACGATGATTTGTTTCCGAAGATTGCGGAACTTCGTTACCGGGTTTACGTGGAAGAGAAGGGCTTTCTTGAAAGCGATAAATACCAGCACCGTCGAGAGTCCGATGAGTACGATGGGCAGTCCATTCACGTAGTTGTACTGATTGGGCGACGCCTAGCTGGCTACGCTAGGGTTATACTGCCCGCGGAAAAAGCGTTGCCGATTTTCGAGCATTTCGAACTGCCCGAAGAAAAAGATATGGGCCATTCTTGTGAAGTCTCGCGTTTTATGATCGCTAAAGCGTACCGTCGCAAGCAAGAGACACGACGAGAAATTTTTCGTTTACTGGCTGAAGAAATATTAAAGATTGTCAAAGAGAATGACGTCAAGAATATTTACGCTGTTGTAGAGGACTGGTTACTTAAAAGCCTGAAGAAGAGGGGATATGACTTCGTGGAGATTGGCTCTCCTTCGAACGAATACATGAATACTATGAACTATCCTGTCCGTCTAAAGCTGTGAATGTATACTGTATTCAATGGAGGTTAATAAGGCATTTCTAAGTAGGAACCTGGGTCTTCTTTCAGAGAAACAGTACCATGAACTAGCAGGGAAGACCGTACTCATTGCTGGATGTGGAATCGGATCGGTCATCGCGGTGGGGGTAGCCAGAACCGGTTTCCACCACATCGTACTAGCTGATGGTGACGTAGTGGAGGAGAGCAATCTTAATCGCCAGGAGTACAGTTCCGATGATCTCGGGCAGCCAAAAGTCGAGGCTTTAGCTAGAAGACTCAAGAAGCTCAATAGGCGCATTCACGTTAAAGAAATAGGTAGTTTTTTAGACAGCTCTAATATTTCAGCCGCCCTTGAAGGTATCGATGTGGTCGTAGATGCTATAGACCCTCTAGAGTCTCCTATGGCTGTCGTAGAGCTGCACCGACAATGCAAAAAGATGGGACTCCCCGTGGTATATCCAGTTGATATTGGCTGGGGCGGAGGCATTTTTATCTTTACAAAGGATAGTAAGTCTCTGGAAGAGATGCTTGAGATTACAGAGAGCGAGCGGGGAAATGACTCGGGACTTAGAGACAAGTTCATGGCCTATTACACTGGAATAATCCCCGAGTACCTGAGCCCAGTTCTAAACGATGTAATAGAGGGCAGGCTAGATAATATCCCACAGCCAGCTAGTGCTGCTTACTCTACTGCCGCATTGTCGGTAATTGCAATAAAGCGTCTCGTTCTTGGCTTGCCAGTGAAAAAGGCGCCGGACTTTATAAGCTTCGATCCGCACATTCTTCATCTGGCCGGGGAGTAATGCAATACCTCGATAACTTTATCGTTCCGCTCATCGATCTTGTGGGTATCACAATCACTATTGCGGTCATCGCACAAGACAGGAAAAAGAATTCAAATCTGGTCTTTGCCACCCTAGTAACAACCATTCTCGGCTGGATAACTTTTGCATTTTTATCTGACTATTTTCGCCAAGAATCTCTATCACTACTCTTCAACCGTCTTGTTTTTGTTTCCCTGGCGTTTCTTGGGCCGATACTACTTCACTTCTCTTTTATTTTTCCGCACTCCCATAAACACAATGGGTTAACGACAAAACTCGCATATTTCCTGGGCGCCCTCCTTGCAGCAATATCATTGTTTTCCAATCTCGTTGTTAGTGGAGTCACTTTCAAAGAGTTCGGGAGCGAGCTAATTACTGGGCAGGGATACTACCTTCTTCTAACCTTCCTGTTCGTTGTCTTCGTTGCCTCGATTTATCATTTCCTGATTAAATACAAAGAAGCTCAAGGCCAAGAAAAGAGTCAGTTGCAGATCTTTTTCCTGGGTATCACGGCAGTAGTCGCAGTAAATCTCATAGTTTATTACGTCGTACGTCCTATTGTTGGTTCAGACCGTTATTATAAGGTCGGAAATTATTCTTCCATTCTATTCGTGTTGGGGACTGCATATTCGATAGTAGCGCATCGACTTTTCGATATCAGGGCAGTCGTGACGGCTGTGGTGGCATTAGGGCTAAATATTGTGCTCCTGACTCAAATCTTCCTCTCTAGGTCAGCAGGGGAGCTACTCCTAAAGTCCTTAGTCACTGTGTTAGTAGCCATAGGGAGCTACTCCCTAGTTCGTAACGTTTCACGGGAAATTGCCAGAAGGAAGGAGATCGAACAGCTGGCGGCGGAGAAAACTGAGACTCTAAAGGAACTGGAGCAGCGGAATAAAAACCTAGCGGCGTTGCAGAAGGTCTCAAAGATGGTGCTTAACCAGAATGAAATGAGGCCAATGCTGCAGGCAATCCTCGATGAGATTCCCAAACAATTCGACAACTGCAACGGTGCGCTCCTAAACCTGGTAAAAGGAGGTCATTTAGCCGCCTACGCCATCTCCTCTAACGAATTCACAAAGAAGATATACAGCCTTGTCGGTAGCGACCTTGACCGGTATAGCTATCCGATTAAGAAAGACTTCAACATGCTGCATAACGCCCTGATTGAACACCAGCTCAAGGAATCCACTCGTCTCAGTGACTTCATCTCTCCGCCAATTGGCAAACCTGTTGCGGCGACGATTCAGACCTTAACGGGCCTAAAATACGTCTTGGCAGTGCCGCTGTTTGCCGGCAAGGAACCGCTAGGCGTGATGCTGTTTGCCTATCGCGTGCCCAAGGAGCAGCTTGAAGAGCGCGACGTCGATATGGCAACGGCAATCGCCGACGAGACCTCGCTGGCGATCCAACGGGCTTACGCCTTTGAGCAGTTAAAGAGCGCCAATGAATACCTGGCTGACCTCGATAAGCTCAAGGACGAGTTCATCTCCATGGCTTCTCACGAGCTCAATACCCCACTCGCCGCCGTTGAAGGCTACCTCTCGATGATTCTGGATGAGCACATGGGTAAGGTTGATAAGAAGGCTAGCGTCTACTTGCACCGCGCCTACGACTCCTCAAAACGTCTCGCCGAACTGATTCTTGACCTCCTGAACGTCTCCCGTATTGAACAGGGTCGCGTCAAGATGAAATTTGCCAAGACCAATCTTTACGACCTGGCCGAGTCTGTCCTACACGAGCTGCAGGTAAAGGTTGACGCCAAGAAACTGACGATAAAACTCGAAGCCGACAAAAAGGCTGTCCCAGAAACTTGGTGCGATCCCGACCGAATCCGCGAGGTTATCGTCAACTTAGTCGGCAACTCGATTAAATACACCGAAAAAGGTGGCATTGTCATGAAAATCGGTGCCGATGCCGGCAAGCTTCGCTTTGACGTTATCGATACCGGCCGCGGCATATCCGCAGACGGCCAGAAGAAACTGTTCCAGAAGTTCTCCCAAGTCAAACGCGAAATTGATGAGCAGAAAGGTACTGGCCTAGGTCTGTACATCAGTAAGAATTTTGTCGAATTGCACAAGGGCCGCATCTGGGTGGAGTCGGAGGAGGGTAAGGGGAGCGACTTTATCTTCGAACTGCCGGTGTTGACTGAGCCGCCGGAGAAAATCGACGGCGCTATCCTGGAGGGACCGCTCTCAGCGCCCCGAGTGGAGCTGCAAGATAAGAAACCGCCCGCATTGGTCACGGCATCAACCGAGAAGGGGCACTAAGAGTTTTGAGTTGTTGCCACCTATTTAACAGAGTGCTAAGCTGAAAAAGTAATGGCTGATTCATTCAAAAGTATACTTTTGGTTGACGACGACCTAACCTTGCGCGAGATGTACTCGGAGCGCCTCAAGGCTGAAGGCTTTTCGGTAGAGATGGCTAAGGACGGCGAAGAAGCGTTATCGATGGCCACAGAGTTGAAGCCAAATATCATTCTGCTGGACATCATGATGCCGAAAATTAACGGGCTCGATGTCTTGAAAAAACTCAAAGAACAGGACGAGACAAGAAGTATCCCCGTTATTGTTTTAACCGCTCTCATCCAAGACCGAGAAAAGATGGAGAGTATCACTCGTGGTGCTGACGACTACATCGTTAAGTCCGAGATGATGCCTGGCGAGGTAATCGAGAAAGTCAAAAACCTACTTGTGACCGGCTCAAAAACTGACAAGCCGAAAGAGCAAGCAGCGACCAACCCACCCGCTTAGGTTCCTCCTGATTGACAGGACATGCTACGATAGGGCCAAGATGCGACTAACTCATCGAACACCTTCCCTCGCGACTATTCATGGCCGATAGTTATATTCGCCTTCGCGGCGGTAAACCGCTCGTTGGCGAGATAGCCTTACGTGGCGCGAAAAACGCTGTGCCTAAGAACATGGTGGCGGCGCTTTTGACGGATGAGCCGTGTATTATTCGCGACGTTCCCTCGATTGAAGACGTCGAAATTATGACTACGCTGTTTCGTCGGCTTGGCGTTAAAGTGGAAGAAGTTCGGCCTGGGACGTTGCAGATCACTGCTCAAGGCATGCGGGCGCTCAAAGAGCAAGATATCGAAGATATCACCGGGCGTAGTCGAATCCCAATTCTGATGTGTGGCCCATTGCTCACGCGTTTTCGTCATGCGATTGTCGCTAAAGTCGGTGGTTGCGATATCGGCCCACGACCGGTTGATTTTCACATAAATGCTTTAAAAGAGTTGGGGGCGATCTACGAAGAAAAGAACGGCCGGGCTTGGTTTAAAACTAGTAAATTACGCGGTGCGGAGATTGAGCTTGAGTACCCAAGTGTTGGAGCCACGGAACAAGTTCTGCTCGCGAGCGTTTTAGCAGAGGGGACGACGACTATTCATAATGCTGCTGTTGAACCGGAAATTTTGGATCTCATCGCCTTCTTGCAGAAAATGGGTGCGGTTATCTCCGTGGACACCGATCGAACGATTACAATCGAAGGGGTTAAACTTTTGCACGGCACGACTCATAGCGGTATGCCCGACCGAATCGAGGCAGCCTCATGGGCGTGCGCGGCCCTTGGCACAAACGGCAAGATCTTTGTCCGGAACGCCAACCAGCTCGATATGATGACGTTCCTCAACAAATACCACCAGATTGGTGGCGGGTTTGACGTCAGCCGAGACGGCATTACTTTTTATCGTAGCAATCACGAGCTGACGCCCATTACCGTCGAAACAGATGTTCACCCAGGCTTCATGACTGACTGGCAACAGCCGCTGGTAATTGTTCTCACTCAGGCTAAGGGCATTTCTATAGTCAGGGAAACTGTTTACCAAAGCCGTTTTGGCTATATTGACGCTCTCAACAGCATGGGCGCTGATATTGAGGTTATCGAGGAGCCGGTTGAATCAATACATTCTAAATTTGGTAAGCGTAACTACCGACAAAGTGCGCGCGTAAAGGGGCCAACTGCCCTACACGGCGCGGAAATAACAGTTCCCGATCTACGAGCCGGTTTCTCTTACATTGTTGCGGCGCTAATCGCTGAGGGAGAGACCACTATTCATAATTTCGCAGTTCTACAGCGTGGCTACGAGCATCTCGTTGCCAAGCTCCAGTCGCTTGGGGCCGACATCGTCGAAGTTAAGAACGTTTAGCCATCACAGAATCGGCTCTTCCTTCCAACTTAGGATCGCAAACGAGCCTGTAGTCGGAAACTGAGGCGGGGGGTTAAGGGCCAGATATGTATCGTAAGTCTGTACCGTCGTTCCGTAGCCTGAGATCACTTGGTTACTGCCGTTTACCCAACTCCAGGTCCACCACGAGTTGGAAGCGATACCGCCGTAGACGCTGATTATTGTCTTGGTGTTACCTGGATAATACGGACGGAAAACTTTGCCTTTTTGACTCAATAAATAAGCGTCAATCACCAAGTCGTCCTCCGAACTTGAGTTAAGCACCAGATCTGCCTGACTAATTAGGCCCAAGGCGACGGAGCCGTCCTTAACGGTGTAGCTGATATCGTTTTGCAGGAAGATATTAGTGTTTGTCGAATTGTTATCGGGCAACCGCCCAGAAGCGATCGTCAATCTACTTGTCACCGTGCCCCAAACCCAAGCGTTGTCAGCCACAAAAATTATGCCGTTTGGCGGTAAATTTCGGTTGGTGCTCTCCCAGGCGATATTTTGCATCAAAGAATTATAACGCGGGTGATTGACGCAGGTACCCCCGGTTCCGCCGTTATCGCGCTGAGCCGTAACTTTACCGACAGTTATAGTGCTGTCGGCGTTAAGACGAATGGCATAACCGCTGTGCGTCTTACGTCCTTGTCCGTCGAGCAGTGTTGGTAAGTGGATACCGTTAGCCTGCGCGGCGATCTGAAGATCACCCAAGTCGCTTGTTAACTGGTTGAAATCAACTAGCGGTACGGGGAAATTCCAGTATCCTTGCGGCCCACCAGTTCCCCAAACGCCATCATGGGTACTTCCGTCACCACCAAAGCACGAGCTCGGCTGGTACGTTTCGACCGCTGAGGCAACTACGCCGTTGGCCGTGCCGTCGTAGTGAATGCCACGATTGGAGTGTACTAAACCATTCGTCGATTCAGTATCGCCGAACCAGGCCTCAGAGTTTGTAACGAAAGAATACTGTGCGAAAGACGGAACGCCCAAAGTTGCCAAAACCGTTCGCTTCTCGCCGCTGACTGACGTCCCTTCGGATCTTACGGTGACCGAGGTGCTGTTGCCACTCGGCGGAGTAATCGTGATGTCGTAACTACCGGCCGATTGGCCGGCAGTGTCGAAGTACTGGTGGGTATAAGGCCCGAACGGCCCGTTTCCAGCGCAAGAGTTACCGTCACAATAGTCTTGGTTGTTATGGGATAAGTGCCAGAGATAGTAATTAATGCCGGCTTCGGCAACGCTAAGGGCGGAATTGGAGTTGGACTGCTTTTTGACGACATTATAATTGTTGGCCGTCAGCGAGAGCAGGGCGCTAGTGATAATTAGAACCACTGCAGCAAAGCCCAGCACCAGTGGTAAGACAAAACCTTTCTTGTAGCCACGTCTTATAGTCATTTAAAGATTTGTTTTAAAGTTCCTCAGAGCTATTTTAGTTGAAATCCCAATTGGCGCGCTCAGAGCGTTACCCGAGTCGAGCGCAAAGGGTAGCGTCTCAACGATTCGGACATCGGCTTTATTGACCGGGAAAGCAAGGAGATCACTATTTTCGTCGTAATAACGCCATAGCGGATTAGCGACAGAGTTAGTGACCTTGGGCAGTAACGTGAAATACTGGGCGTCGTTCGGGTCGTAGGTATAATTGGGGGCTGTGCCAGTAGGGGGGATGACGGAGTATTTGAGGGCGCTATTCTCGATATAGAAGTAGATCTCACTTGGCGCCGGATCGTTAACTTTAGGATAACCCCGTACTTTCAGACCGGTTTCTGTTGTCTCAAGAATCAGTGTCGTGCTACGCAAAACCCGACTAACTCGGTCGATCATAAGGTTTAAGTCGCGCTGGGTAATCGACTGCGCTTCGGCAATCTGATGGTTGCGGTAGGTTTGGATAATATTTGTCGCTACAAGCCCACCGAAAAGCGCGATAATACTTATCGCGATGATCATCTCGACGAGCGAAAATGCCTTTTGCTTGCGTAGTCTCATGAGATCGTAAAACCTCCCTGCTGTGTCACGATTTGGTTGTTGGAGGTAAGAACAATGTCCCAGGCGCCGCTCGCCGCGCCCGTTAAGTTGAAAGTAGCATTGAGAGATTTTTGGTTGGGGTTGACGTCAATTACTGTTGGGACAATGTCGGCTTGCCCGGCTTGACGCAGGATCACCGTAGCGTTGCCGCCATAGTTATCACCTTCAATAGCAACCACCACTGTATCGCCGGCTACTCCAGAAGTGGGACTGACGCTATCAATGCGCGGCCAGTTCGGGTCGGTAGTAAGGGCTAATGTGACATTGGTATTGATACCAGGATTGATCGCGACCTTTTGGTATGGACTAGTGCTGATGACATGGTAACTGCTTGCGACGGTGAAGCTGTAGCTGTCCCACTCGATGTTAGCGAACACCGCCACGCCAGTTCCGTTACTCGATTGGACATAGACGTTCTTTGGCGTGTCCGGGTTGGTATATAGCAGTTTATTACTGGTTGCGGTGACCTCAACTCCCGAGAGCGGCGCTCCGAGCTCGTTCACTACGTTAAGAGTTGCCGTTGCTAGCAGATCGATTGCTAGCGTTTGAACGGTAACCTGCTGGACATTAATATCGACGTCTGGCTGAAGCTGGTTGGGGTTTTGCGCCGTTCGATCGGTGGTGAAGTCGGTGGAGAAACCGTCCTTAGTCGCGACGATGTGATAGCCGTTCTGGTTGTCGGGAGGTAAGTTGGCGACGAACACGTATCCTTGGGCGTTAGTAAGACCCTGCAAATCCACCAAGGTAACGTCGTTTGTTACTGTAACCGTCGCCCCTTCAACCGGCTGACCAAGGGCATTGATCACTTTTACAAGCAACATGCCGGTGTTGCTGGGTGTTTCAGCCGCTTTCGCGGCGATATTACTAGAAAGAGTTGTCTTGGTTGTCGGATCCCCAACCTTCATCGCTTCGACAGTAAGCCGCTTATAGTCTACTGGCACAACGTCAAAAGTTGCAGACGTACCGCCGTCGGTACACTGGTAAAGATTAACGTCAAAGGGGATAGCGCAGCCATCAAAAACATCGTCGATAAAGATGATAGTTGTTTTCAAATCAAACGAGTTGCCACTTCTGGTTAGAGTTTGTTGATCGGGAATATTGCCCTGTGGCAGGATGGTGCCGTTCTGGGTCGAGAGTGAGTCGTAAGGGAGGTTACGCAAATATTCAACCTGCTCGTTGGCAAGAGTGGCGGCTGCAGTACGAAGTTTGCCACTGTTAACGCTCTTGATAACAAAGATCAGACTCCCTGCAAGCGCCCCAAAAACTATCGTGATGACAAGCGCATCGATTAATATCTCGATTAAGGTGAATCCTCGACGGCGTTTAATACTTCCCTCCACAACAATTGTAGATCTTACGGGCAGTGCTGCAATCCCAAGGCCTATACCCGCCGGGAAAATCCCTAGGGAAAGTCGGCATTTCGCCGACTATAGGCCGGCGAACGGATCCTTGCGTCCGTAAGAGCCCTCTTGGGTTATATCGGGGATTGTCGCATAGCTACGCAGGCCCCCGAATAAATCGCCGGCCTTTTTCAGGAATTGTGGATCGGCGGCGGAGAACTCTTTACCGCTAAGAGGTTTCGAGAAAACCTGGCCCGTAATTGAGACTGTCGACGCGGAATCCGAACGGGTTATGTCGATGGATTGGATTTTATTCCAGCGACTGAAGGTTCGTAGGCGTCCTATAAGTGTCTGCAGTTCCCCAAAACCGAACTTCCCGTTGATCGTAAAGGTGACGCCAGTGTCGGTGTTGGCATTCTCATTACTAACGACTGTGCCACCGCCGATCGAACCGGCTTTTACTCCTGAGCTGGCGCCCGACGTAGTACTCGTCCCTGTTGTCTTGCTAATCGGTACGGTGACCGTGGCGTCGAGTTTTAGGTCGGCAATAAGGCCGTTCAGTTGCAGCAGTAACTGCTCTGGCTCAGTCGTCGTTGGCAAAGCCAGCCGGGCTGCTTCGTTGTATTTTCCGAGGTCGTCGAGGTTCTTATTTAACGTCTCGACGGTGTTTAGAAACTGCTGAGTTTTAGCGACTTCCTCATTGGCGGTTTTGAGTGTTTGCTGCGCTAAGCGAAATTTGGAAATGAGTTTAGGGAAAACAAGCCAAACGATACCTAGGCAAGCGACCAGAAATATTCCCGTCGCGATCCAAAACGATGTGCTTTTAACTAGCATTTAGTTACCCTCCTTGGTTGAGGTGCCGATACTAATCTCGATTGTGAAGGTGAAGACCCGGCTGGTATCGGTTTTATTCTCTGAGATGGAGCTAATTGCGGCAGCCTTAAAGCGGCTAGTGGCGCCTAGCTTGTCGCGGAAAAGGACAATCGCTCGAGCATTGGTGGTGCTGCCGCCGACGGTTAACACCTGGGTTGGTTTAGTTGTCACTTTGATCGAGCTCAATTGCACATCGGTCGGTGTTGCCTGAGCGACATCGCCTAGTACCTCTTCCCATTTCTGATCCTCCTGGAAACTGCCAGCGGTACTCATTCGATCTTCAATGAAGGCAGCTTTCAGCACAACTTCACTCTGAGCCTCTTTTTTAGCCCTGAGCCGGCTTATCTCTTCATTACGCATGTTGATATCGTTTTGCAGCACGAACTGCCACGTTCCAAGCGCGCCAGCGCCAAGAAAAAGTACGGCGACGATGATGATATAAACAACGCTAAGACTGTAGAGCGAGGATTTGGCGTGTTGGCGCTTTCTGGTTTCTGGTGGCAGGAGGTTAAGCATCGTTGTCCCTCATCGCTAGGCCAACGGCATCGGAAAAGGTGTGCGAGTACTGAACCTTGATCGGGTAGTGGTCAGTGTCGACATTGCCGAACGGCTCGCCGATTTTTGATGGCAGACCGGTCTCTTGCTGAAAGACATCGATTATCTGTGGAATATTAGTACCTGAGCCAGAAAGGATGATCTCCTCGATCGTCGTTCCGGGACAAACACGGTTTTCGAAGAACTTAGTTACATGAACCAGTTCATCGAAGACAGCGGCGAACTCCTTGCGCAGCTGTTCGACGCCAAGGCCTTTGTCTAATAGGGCTTTAACACCCCAGGGAACAGTAGAGGTAACTCTTATGCTCTGTCCTTCAACGATTGAGGCGCCTGTACTTCCGGCCCCTAGGTCGATGATGGCGCGAGCCTTCTCGTCGCCCTGCCTGATTACCGCCCTAGCGATTGCCCCAGGCTTGATGTCGATACCCGCAGGGTCTAAGCCGGCCTTCTTTGCTAAGGAGACTACAGACTCAATAAGCGTCTTTTTCGCAGCCACGGCAAACACGGTCATCGCGTCTTGTTCGATCGGCGTTGGCTCCGGTTTTTTACTGTCCTTTGTTTTGGCCGATGCCTTAGATAGTTTCTCGAGCTCTGCTGGGCTTAGCGGCTTGCACTTAGTAGTCACGACCTCATAGTCGAAATAGAATTCTTCCAGATTGATCGACAGCTTATCGGCGAGTTCGAATGGTATCGCCTGCGCAAGTTCTTCCTTATCAAGTAACGGCATGGCAAAAGTTCCGGAGAATATCACCGACTCTGGCAAAGCGAACATCGCCCTCTTGCCGTTGATGGCGTCAGGTTTAGCGTTCTTTAGGGTTTCAATAACCGTTTGAGCGATAGCGTCCTGGTTGAGAATGGCATCAGTTTGCCAGGAATTGGCAGGAATTGGGGCAATATTCATACCGCGCAGTTTCCAGCGCTTGCCGTGATTCTCGAGGCCGATGACTTTCACCGTCTCGTAGCCAATGTCGATACCGATCGTTGTATTCAAAACCCCTCCGCTTTTTGCGAACCAATTAACAGCTTAATTATTAGAATACAGTCAGTCATTATTTAATGAAAGTCGGACACTAGTTTATAAATTGGTCCTAATACCGAGGCGACGACGAACGCGACGCCAATACCCATTATGACCAACATTATCGGCTCGATTAGCGAGGCCATGTTTTTGGTCATATTGTCGATTTCGGAGTCGTAAAATCGAGTGATTTCTTGGAGGACTGACTCCAAGTTACCAGACTCTTCGCCTAGAGTGGTGAGTTGAGAGACCATGGGTGGGAACAGCTCCTCTTTAGCGATCGCAGCTGAGAGCGGCTTTCCAGATTCAACAAGCGCCGCAATTCGGTCAAATGCCGCTTCGTAGTGCTTATTATTGATCGTTTTTTGAACAATTTTTATCGAGAGGAGGATCGGTAAACTGGATCGAACCAGCATTCCCATCGTTCGCGAAAAACTCGCCATGTAGACTTTTTTGGTTAGCGAGCCGAAAATTGGCAAATTAATTTTGACTTTGTCATAGACTAAACGACCGCCAGGGCGCAGCACCCACAGCCGCAGTAGATAAAATAGTGCTATCAGGGCGGGGAAAACGATGTAGAAATATTTTCGAGCGACTGTACTTATGCCGAAAAGTATTCTTGTTGTCAGCGGTAACTCAGCGCCGAAGTCACGGAAAACTGTTTGGAGGCTTGGTAGAACGAAGAATACTATTAAGAAAATAACCCCAATTAATGCGACAAAAATAACCGCTGGGTACATTAGGGCGCCGCGAACTTTAGAGATTAAGTCGGCCTGTTTTTCCTGTTGATCCGCCAGATTGAAAAGCACTTCGCTCAGTTGCCCGGTCTGCTCGCCAGCTTTGATCACGGCAATATAAACCTCGCTGAAAACCTTTGGGTAGCGGTTCATGACGGCGGAAAGCTGTGCTCCGCCTTCAACTTGTTTAATTATCTCAGTGATTACCTCACGGAAGAATTTGTTCTCGGTCTGTCTGGCGAGTGCTTCAAGGGCTTTAACCAGCGGCAAACCGGCTTTCACCATAACCGCCAGCTGTCTCGTGAAAATTATCTTCTCTTTTAACGGTACATTTTTACGATTGATCGTTAAGCGCAATCCGCCCTTGCCCTCCGTAATCTTTATCGGCAACAAGCCCTGCCCTCTTAACTGCTTTGTTGCCTCGGCAACATTTGCCGCTTCGAGCTGCCCGGTATGTTTTACGGAGTTGCTAATTTCTCTGGCGACGTAGCTATATTGCGACATGCTAGTCTTTGGTGACGCGCCAAACTTCTTCGATCGTCGTGAGGCCGTCCAAAGCTTTGAGGATGCCGTCCTGTTTCATACTGATCGTCCCGTCTTTTTTGGCTTGTTGCATAATCTCTGTCGAAGAGGCGCGCTTGATCGTCAGCATTCTGATCGGTTCAGTGATCGCCATAACTTCAAAAATACCAATCCGGCCCTTATATCCTGAATTGCCACAAGCGTTACAGCCAGCGCCGACAAAAAGGCTTTTCTTGCTCTTAGCCTCGGCCTTTTCTTTTTCGGGAAGATTCTCAATTTCTTGGCTAATTACCACTTGGTACTCGGGTTTCGGAGGCGCTTCCTGTTTACACTTATCGCAAATTTTCCGGCAAAGTCGCTGCGCCACAATTGCGTTGGTGCTTGAAGTAATGAGAAACGGCTCGATGCCCATATCGAGTAAGCGCGGTAAGGCTCCGGCTGAGTCATTAGTGTGGAGCGAGCTTAAAACAACGTGCCCAGTCAAGGCAGCGTTAATAGCGATATCAGCTGTCTCTTTGTCGCGAATCTCGCCGACCATCACAACGTCTGGATCCTGGCGCAGGATTGACCGGAGCCCACTAGCGAAGTTGAAATTAATCTTGGCGTTTACCTGGCTTTGGTTGACGCCAGGCATCCGGTACTCCACCGGGTCTTCCATAGTAATAATGTTAATGGCCTCGTTTTTGATACGGGCGATCATCGCGTAAAGCGTCGTGGACTTACCGCTCCCGGTTGGCCCAGTAATTAGCGTCATGCCATGTGCCTTGGTTAGATTTTCCTCCAGCACTTTGAAGGAGCTACCGCGGACGCCTAGGTCGGCCAATGTAAGGACGCCATGTGAGTGGTCGAGGACGCGGGCGACGACCTTTTCGCCGTTAACTGTCGGCAGGGTTGAGATACGAAAGTCGATCTTATTGCCGTCAAGGAGAATCTGAATCCTACCGTCTTGCGGTAAACGAGTCTCATCGATCTTCAGGCTGGAAAGGATCTTAACCCGAGAAATCACGGCGGGCTGAACTTCTTTCGGCAAGTTCAGCACCTTGCGCAGCACGCCATCGATACGGAAACGGACAACAACGTCTTCTTCCGACGGCTCAACGTGAATATCTGAGGCTTTTTCGCGTACGGCACGTTTGAGCAGAGAAGCGACGATTTTGGCAGCTGGCGAAGTCTCAGCAAAGTCCTCTTCGCTAACTTTCTCCTTCGTAGACTGGTTCTTATCTTCTTCCTCGGAAATCTCAACTAGCTCGCTGAGGTCAGACTGCAAGCCAGAATATTGATCGAGCACATGGTTAACATCGTCTTGAGTAGTGATAAATGCTTTGACGATCTTACCAGAAGACTTTCGGATGGCGTTAAAGGCTTCTTCATTCTCAGGGTCGGTCATACCGATATAAACGGTCTTATCTTTAAGGGAGAATGGGACAGCTTGATACTTGCGAGCGATCGGCTCCGGGACTAGGTTCAAGACATTTTTAGGAATCGTCTTGTCTACTAGCTCAATGAATTGAACGGCTGATTCTCTGGTATGAAGGTTGCTGATGCGGAACTGCTCGGTGATTGGGCCGTCAGCGGCGGTAGGCTTGGGAGTAGTTGTTATTTTATTCTGAAGCACCGGGTCAACGTCGAAATCTGGCGTGACAGCTGCCTCAAGTGTGATTGTTTGCTTTTTACCGCCGAAATTTGTCACAACCTTGCGCTCCGGCAAGCGAGTTAATTTGAACGTCCCCAGACCGTCGGTTTCAACTTTACTGCCTTCACTAAGACCGGAAGCGATGATGTCGGTTAGGCCTCGTAAATACGCCCGCACTTTAAAGACAGGCTGGTTAGTTTTTTGACTGATTTTTTTGATAATGTCGTTGGTAACAGCCAATTTCCCCTCCTTAAATTATGCTACCAGAATTTGCCTAGACGGCCAGGGAGCAAAACCCATCCTCGATGGTAGGCTGGTAATGACTTTTAGGCCCAGTCGTGGCAGTATGACTTCGACATGTCGAGCCTCTATCGCGCTTATCGGCCCAAGATTTTTGATGATGTTTTAGGGCAGGAGCATATCTGTTCGTCTCTTGTTACTTCACTCAAAAATAACCGTGTCGGCCACGCCTATTTATTCTCTGGCTCCCGCGGTACTGGCAAGACAACACTAGCCAGGCTATTTGCTCGGTCACTAAACTGCCAGAAACGACCCCCAAATCAAAACCCATGCAACAGCTGCGAACTTTGTCTTGAGATTGGCGAAGGCAGGTCAGTTGATGTGTTTGAGATCGACGCCGCTTCTAATCGCGGAATCGACGAAATTCGCGAGTTAAGAGAGCGGGTTAACTTCGCTCCAGCCCGAGCCAAGTACAAGGTTTACATCATCGATGAAGTACACATGCTGACGAAGGAAGCCTTTAATGCCTTGTTGAAAACCCTCGAGGAACCGCCGTCTCACGTGATTTTTATCCTAGCGACAACCGAACTGCACAAAGTACCAGAGACGATCATCTCTCGTTGCCAGCGTTATCAATTTCGTAGAGCTTCAACCGAAGCTTTGGTCAGTCTGCTCGAGACGGTAGGGAGGAAGGAAAAACTAAAGCTAGACGGCGAAGCTGTCCAGGCGATCGCGGCTCGTGCCGACGGCTCGTACCGGGACGCTCTGACGCTGCTTGGTAACATTGCTAGTCAAGAGGGGGAGTTGAACGTGGCTAAAGTCAGAGAGCTGCTGGGCTTGCCGCCGCACCAAATCGTCCTAGAAACGCTCCAACTATTACAAGAGGGCGACGCTGACAAATTAGCCAGCGTTTTGAAAAACTTTCTCGCTTCGGGCGGGGACATCACCGTACTTGCTAAAGCCGTGGCCGATGAGTGCAAGAATATGATCCTCGATAACGCTTCGCTCTCAGTTGAACCAGCCGTGGCGCGCGTGCTAGAGCAGCTGCTGCTTGTGCTGGCTCGGTCGCGCTCCTCAGTTGACCCAACAGCTTTAATTTTGGCCGAATTTATTAATCTTGCCCTGACACTTCGCCCTGCTGCCAACCTCAAAGTTACCAACGCACCTCCGGCAATGCGCGACGTACAGAAGGTCGAAAAGCCCCTCACCGTAGATGCCCCAGCCCCTGTCGACACTGTCGCGGCAAGCGTTCAGGCAACTGGCACAACTGACGCAGACGCAACTTTCTGGAATAAGTTCCTCGAAGGAATCAAAGGCCATAATCATGCTTTGTACATGGTTGTGAGAGCCGCGAGACTCGAGGGACTCAGCGAAACTAGTGTCGTCGTAGCCGTCAAGTTCCGTTTTTATGTTGACCGGATGAACGAGGCGCGAAATAGGAAAATTATCGAGGCGGTCGCCAACGAAGTGGCCGGTCGGCCGATGAAGCTCGAGTGTGTTATCCGCGCCGACCTTGACGTCGGCGTCAGTAACAATGATGATCTGGTACGGACAGTGGTAGACGTTTTTGAGCTAGAGGAGACGAAGTAGCTATGGCTATCGGTAAATTACCGCCACAGAATATTGAGGCTGAGGCCGCCGTCTTGGGCGCAATTTTGGTTAACAAAGATGCCATGGACAAAGTGGCCGACGTTTTAATTGCCGAAGATTTCTATCGACAAGACCATCAAAAAATCTTTCGAGCCATCCTGCGACTGTTCGAAAAGCGTTCGCCAATCGACCTAGTAACGTTAACTAACGAGCTTGAAGCCTTGAAGGAATTGGATACAGTCGGCGGCGCTGCCTATATAGCAGAGTTAGTTAATACAGTGCCGACCGCCGTGCACGTCCTACATTACGCTGAGATTGTTAGGCATAAGGCCACGCTCCGCCGTATTCTCAATGCTGGCCAGAAGATCGCTGAGCTTGGTTACGATGAGGAAGCCGAAGTGCAGGTAATTCTCGACGAAGCAGAATCAGCGCTATTCGGCGTTTCTAGGCAGCTCTTGAAGGACAATTTCCAGGTTATTAGCGATATATTGGCGGGTAGTTTTGACCGCATTGACCGGCTGCACCGCGAAAAAGGTTTGCTACGCGGTGTGCCAACTGGGTTTAAAGATCTCGATAATAAACTCTCAGGTTTGCAGCCGTCCGATCTTATTATTCTTGCTGCCCGTCCAAGTATGGGTAAAACAACTTTTGCTTTAAATATCGCCCTGAACGCTGCCGTCAAAGCTCAAGTCCCGGTTGGTTTTTTCTCCTTGGAACAAAGTAAGGAGCAGATTGTTGATCGTCTGATTTGCGCACAAGCCATGGTGGACAACTGGAAATTACGGACTGGCAATCTGAGCGAAGACGACTTTCCGGCCATCGGTATGGCAATGGGAACGCTGGCTGAGGCGCCGATTTATATTGACGACTCACCAACTCTGACGGCGATTGAAATTCGCACCAAAGCTCGCCGCTTGCGCGCCGAGCAGCAGTTGGGCCTAATTGTCATCGACTATTTACAGCTGCTGGAATCATCCCGTCGGGAAAATCGCGATTCTAATCGTGTTCAGGAAGTATCGGAGATCTCGCGCTCACTAAAGGCCTTAGCCAGGGAGCTCGACGTGCCGGTGATAGCGCTTTCTCAGCTCTCGCGCGCCGTCGAGGGTCGGGAAAAGAAAGTCCCGCAGCTCTCAGATCTACGCGAGTCCGGTTCGATCGAGCAAGATGCTGATGTGGTGATGTTCCTTTACCGCGAGGATTATTACGACAGAGAAACTGAGCGCAAAGGCGTTACCGATCTGCTGATCCGTAAACACCGAAACGGTCCGATCGGTGAAGTTGAGCTGCATTTCAAGGCCGAGCAAGCCAGATTCTACGACGTTGAGCGCCGCGCTAAAACCAATACCCCAGCGAGTCGACCCGATTAATGCCCGGCTCCCCAGTTTCTGAGGCTGTTCTTGGAGGTCTAAACCTGGCTCAAAAAGAGGCGGTCCTTGCGACTGACGGTCCGGTATTAATTCTTGCCGGCGCAGGTTCGGGAAAGACCAAGTGCCTGACGCACCGGCTGGCATACATCGTTGCCGAAGGCAAAGCCGAGACTAATGAGATTTTAGCTATCACGTTTACGAATAAGGCGGCGCAGGAGCTCGCGGGCAGGATTGTCAATATTTTAGGATTGTCGTTACAAGATTTCCAGCGCAACCCCAACTTATTCACTCGTCGTTATTTACCGTGGGTTGGCACCTTTCACTCAATTTGTGTCCGCATTTTACGAGCAGAGCACGAGCAGCTGGGCTTACCAAAATCGTTTACGATTTTCGACTCCGATGATTCATTGACGCTAACGCGAGGTATCATCCGCAATCTTGGCTACGATCCGAAGCAAATTAGCCCTAACGCGGTGCGGTCGGTAATCTCTGGAGCTAAGAACGAGCTGCTTAGTCCTGAGGACTACTCGAAATACGTTCAAGGATATTTTCAACAAGTTGCGCTTGAGGTTTATCGAAAGTACCAGCGTCGACTAGTTGAGCTCTCGGCGCTCGATTTCGACGACCTTATTATGGCAACTGTCAAACTACTCGAGCAGTTCCCTGAAGTAAGGGCTAAATATCACCAACAATTCAAATACGTCATGGTCGATGAGTATCAAGACACAAACCACGCCCAGTACCGGCTGACCGCCCTGCTAACCAACCCAAAATCGCAGAACCTTTGCGTTGTTGGTGATGACTACCAGTCTATTTACGGCTGGCGGGGGGCTAATTTCCAAAACATCCTTAACTTCAACCGGGATTTCCCAGCTTCCAAGGTCTATAAACTTGAGCAGAACTATCGTTCGACCAAAAATATCATCCTTGGCGCCGCGCAGGTCGTAGAGCGGATCAAAAGGCGGAGCGAAAAGAAGCTTTGGACTGACAATGAAGAAGGCCCACCGATCTCGGTTTATGAAGCGAGTAACGCCTATGCCGAAGCGGAGTTTGTGGCGACAGAGATACGGGGCCTAAAAGGCTACGGCCATAACTGGAACGACTTTGCTGTACTTTATCGCACTAACGCTCAGTCTCGTATCCTAGAAGAAATATTTTTAAGCCAGGGCGTACCGTATCGACTAGTGGGCGCGTTGCGCTTCTATGAACGTAAAGAAGTGAAGGATCTGCTCTCGTACTTAAGGTATCTTGCCAATCCCGGCGATACACACTCGTTTGAGAGAGCGATAAACACCCCGCCGCGTGGTATCGGCCCAAAAACCCTGGAGAAAGGTGGGGAGAAAGTTGATAAGTTCAAAGACGATATGGAGCAGATCCGTACTCAGGCAGCGAGCTTGACGCCAGTAGAGATTCTTGAAAAAGTTTTGGCCTTTAGCCGTTACAAATCTTTTGTCGATGACGGTACGCCTGAAGGCGAGGGCAGGGTCGAGAACGTCGAGGAACTAGTGAACCTTGCCAGTGAGTTTGAGAGTCTAGACGAATTTATGGAGCACGTCACGTTGATAAGCGACGTGGATAATTATGATGCTCGAGCCGATGCCGTGACGCTGATGAGTATGCACGCCTCTAAGGGATTAGAATTCACAGTAGTTTTCTTGGCAGGTTGCGAGGAAGGTCTTTTCCCACACATGCGCGCCCTAGAGGAGGAGGCGGAGATGGATGAGGAGCGGCGGCTTTGCTACGTAGCGATGACACGAGCTCGTAAGCGCCTCTATTTAACCCTTGCTCGCCAGAGGGTTATTCACGGCGGCCTGACAAATACTATCCCCAGCCGGTTCATCCGGGAAATTGATCAGAATCTCTTAGACATGATCTAGTCCCGAATTTCTTGGGGTTGTCCGAGGGAGGGCTACATTAGGCAACTCGCCGAAGCAGGAGACTCTACGGGTTCAAAGTGCTATTATTAGCCCGGTATGGACAAGGAAACGGCCGAATTTACCAACTTAAGACAAGAAATCTCAGAACGCGTCAAAGGGCTACACTCGCTCATCAACTCCGCGACCTGTCTTGCGGCAGCGTTTGTTATCGCCGGATTTTTCCTCTACGAATTCAGCTCAAGCTCAACGCTTATTTGGTTCCTGCTTATGCTGCCCATAATCTTTGCAAGCCTAACTTTTAATTACCAGGCCAACCAGATGACTATGGAGGCCGTTGCGTCATACTTGGCCTCAAAAGAGCCTGCCGGTGGGTGGGAAGGGTACTATGCTAAGTGGAAAAAACGGGTACAGCTGACGAGTTTCCTTAAAACCTTACCGCTGCTTTTACCTCAAGCGCTGCCGCTTGTCTTGTGGTGTATCGGCGCAACCCTAGAGCCAACGCAGCAAGTGATGGCTTGGGTGGACACAGTATTTTTGGCGCTCACTATCTTCAACTTCCGTTATAAACTGTTCTAGGTAACTAGCTTGACTTTTCGGGGCCGAGAGCTAGTGTAGGAACCACATGAAAAAAGTGGGCTTCCCACTAATCGCGACGGTTATTTTGCTTGCCCTTGGCGGACTTTTCTTCGGTGAACACCCACCGAAAGCTCAGAAAGTAGAAGCGGCTGACGACAATAATCATCCGGAAGAAATATTCTCTGCCAACAGCTCGGCACGAAATCTCGCTCAGGCATTCGCCCAGGCCGGAGTGGCTTACTATCCCGAGGATAAGGTTGTTGCCTTTCCCGACCCCGAGCTTGGGCTAGGGACGGTAATAACCGTCAACCGAGCGATGCCAGTATCGTTGCAGGACGGCAAACGACAAGATTTATTGCGAACTTGGCAAGATACAGTCGGCGCCTTGCTGAAAGAAAAAAATATCGAGCTAGGTTCTGACGATCTAATCGCCCCGAATCTTGAAACTAAGTTAAGTCCAAATACTAAAATCACTATTACCCGCGTTGCTATCACTAACGTCACCGAGAAAGATGCGATTGCGTTCAAGATTTTTAAGAAGGACGACGCAACGCTAAATAAAGGCACAACCAAAGTTTCTCGAGCCGGAGTGAAGGGTCAGAAAGCGCTTCACTATCAGGTGCGGCGCGAGGATGGGGTTGAGGTTTCCAGGGTTCTCACTTCCACTGAAATCGTTAAGCAGCCAGAGGATGAGCTACAGCTCGTCGGTACGAAACCAGTTATTACAGTTCGCTGTAAATATAACGACCTGGTTCTAGACGCCGCAATCAAAAACAAGGTTGACGCTAACGAGCTCTGTAACCGGATGATGGCGGAGAGTAACGGCAATCCTAGCTCAGTCGGCGCTGGCGGCAAATATTTAGGGCTGTATCAATACGACCCGAACTTCTGGAATTCCGTCTCGGCCAAGGCAGGTTACGGGGGCGCAAGTATCTGGGACGCTAAAAACCAAGTGTACGTCACGGCCTGGGCCTGGGCGCACGGTTACCGTGGTCGCTGGCCATAAGACTAAACTTTCAACCAATATTGGAGTAAAATTAGCGGCAAATGAGCCCAGCTAATATCTTACGTGAGCTAAAAAAGTTTCCGAACAAACTTCTAGGACAGAACTTCTTGGTTGATAACGCGGCTATTGTCGACATTCTCGACGCCGCGGAGCTTGGCGGCGACGACGTTGTGGTCGAAATTGGCCCAGGGTTGGGCAGCCTAACCTGGCCGCTCACCCAGGTAGTTAAACGAGTAATTGCGATTGAGGCTGACCATGAGTTCGCTCATTACCTGCGACTCAAAAAGGCTCGTAAACTGACGGTGGTAGCTGGCGACGCGCTAAAAATTGACTGGACAATCGACCTGGAAGGCGCGTATAAAATCGTCGCCAACATTCCGTATTCAATTACTTCGCCGTTGCTGCGAAAAATCTTTCTTCTCGAGAAAAAGCCCGAACTCGTGGTCTTATTGGTGCAAAAAGAGCTGGCGGAGCGTATTACTGCCCAGGAGGGAAAGTCCGACCGTGGATTTTTGACGATTTTAACCGAAGCATCTGCCAAGGCGACGATCGTCAGAAAGGTTCCGGCTGGTAGTTTCTACCCACGCCCAAGGGTAACTTCGTCAGTTATTAAGCTTGAGCCCTATGAGGAAAGCAAAATGGATCTAATTTTCTGGCCGGCAGTGGAGGCTGGTTTTCGTCATAAGCGCCAAACCCTGGCCAACGCCCTGAATAAAGACCTCAAAACTCCAAAACTAAAGGTTGCTAGTTTCCTTGAAGGTCAGGGCTTATCGCCGCTCGCTAGGGCGCAAGAGTTGTCCTTTGAGCACTGGCAGGCCTTAACTAAAAAGATTGGTAAATAAAATGCTATATATCGTTTCTTCACCAATTGGGAACTTGAAGGACATTACTTTCCGAGCCGTAGAAACGCTTCAAACTGTCGAGAAAATCTACTGCGAAGACACCAGGCGAACAAAAATCCTCTTGGAGCATTATCACATCGTCAAACCCCTTGAAAGTTACCACCACCACTCCGATTACAAAATTCCCTCGATAGTAAAAGAGCTTAAGGCGGGCAAGAATCTTGCTTATCTAAGCGACGCCGGAACACCAGGGATAGCAGACCCGGCGGGTAAATTAGTTGCGGCCGCCCGCCAAGCCGCCGTCGAGGTAGTACCTATCCCAGGCGCCTCATCAGTGACAGCCATCTTGTCAGTGGCGGGTATCTACGCGAACGCCTATCAGTTTTGGGGCTATGTTCCTACCAAGAAGGGCCGCGAGACTTTCATTAAAGAGTTGCTTGTTGCCAAGCTCCCAGTGGTCTTTTTCGAGACGGCGCCGCGTTTGCAGAAGTTTTTTACTCAGGTTAAGGAATTGGGTGGCGGTTCGCAGTGGTTTTTAGTCGGTAGGGAACTGACCAAGCAATTCGAAGAGATAGCCAGCGGGACACCGGAAGAACTATCAACCCATTTCGCTACCCCTAAAGGCGAGTTTGTCATCGTTAAACTGTGAGTTAGTTGACTCTGCGCATTGCCTAGGCGTAGCTTTAAGCTAACAACATCTTTTGTCTGGCCCTGCGCTACGGGGCCAAAACGGTCCGGGGCCGCCCTAACTGCTCTTCAGGGCGGCCTCTTAACGCCCTACCCTTCAGGTATAATACAGTCGTGAAAAAGCCAACCTATATAACAACCTCAATCGCTTACATAAATGCGTCGCCGCATATCGGTTTCCTGTTCGAGCTCTTAAGCGCTGACGTGATTGCTCGTTACGCTAAACTCAAAGGCGAGGAAGTTTTTTTCGTTACTGGGACTGACGAGCATGGCAATAAGGTCGCCGCCGCCGCTCGCGATAAGAAACAAGAGCCGCAGCAATACGCTGACGATGTTTCAGAAGAATTCGCCAAACTTAAAAGGCAATTCAACCTAGATTTTGACTACTTCGTTCGTACCACAAATCCAAAACACCAAGCATTTGTGACCGAGAAATGGCTGCAATTGCAAAAAGCCGGAGTACTGGAAAAACGAACCTACAAAGGGCTCTATTGCACTGGTTGCGAGGCTTTCAAGACAGCCGCAGACGTCAATAATGGTAAGTGCGCCATTCACGAGACAGCACTTGAAGAGGTGGAAGAGGAGAACTGGTTCTTAATTCTTAGCGATGAAATAAAGCAACGAATCAAAAACTGGATTGAGGCCAGTGTTTTCCCCGGGACGAGACGAAGCGAAGTGCTCAACGTACTAAGTTCCGGCGCCTACGACGCCGTTAGTGTCTCAAGGCCGAAAGCAAAAAATCCTTGGGGAATTGAAGTTCCAGGCGAACCTGAACAGGTTATGTACGTCTGGGTTGACGCCCTCTTTAACTATATTTCGGCGCTGCATATCAATGGTAAAGACAAGCTTTGGCCGGCGGACTTCCAGCTTGTCGGCAAAGATATTCTGAAGTTTCATGCCATCATCTGGCCGGCCCTGCTAATTGTGACGGGCTATGAGCTCCCAAAAAAGTTGTTAGTCCATGGGTTTATTAATGTCGACGGCAAAAAGATGTCCAAATCACTTGGAAACGTCGTTTTACCTTCACAGCTACTTGAGCGTTACGGGGTGGACGGAACGCGGTATTTACTACTGCGTCAACTAAACTTCTATGACGATTCCAATTTTGTCTGGAGCGAGTTCGACGCGATCTACAACGGCGAGCTTGCTAATGGGTTGGGCAACTTGGTAGCGCGAGTTGTCGGCTTAGCGCGCAATTTTGGCTTAAAAACAGATTCGCAAGCCACGCGTCTTGATCAGACTGGTGACTTAGATTTCAGAGAGGAACTCGAGCGAGTTAACGGTCTTATTAAAGAAACTGATCGGCTTATCACGGATAATAAGCTTTGGGTCGATCTGAAAGGCAAGCGACATCTACTTGAAGTGGCGATCCATAATTTATTAATTATTACCCGCACTCTTGAGCCATTCGTTCCGGCTACTTGTGACAAGATAAGGATACAGCTTCAAGAACTTGAAGTGAAACCACTTTTCCCGCGCCTGAATTGACGTTGCAAAAGCCCTTAGCAGACCGCACTATGTAAGTATGTTTGCAGCACTAGTTTCGGCGCTTGCTGCGTCTGTATCCCTAATTATTGACAAGATCACACTTTCCCGTGAGCGAATGGCGCTTCGGGTCTATCTGCCGCTAGTTTTCGTGTTCCTTTTTGCGTTCACGCTTTTACTCGTTCCGACACTTGGCCGCGTTGAGTGGGCAATCGCCCTGCTACCGAACTCGCTCTTTCTTTTATTTATGATGATCGTCTTGGGCATCTCCTGGAACGTTCTCTTCTACCAGAGCGTGCAAAAAGAACGAATTTACGAGCACGAGATGATTACGATGCTAGCGCCGCTGGTGACCATTATCTTAGCGGCCGTATTCTTCCCTGAGGAACGGGACATGCGAATCTTTATGCTCGCCTTGGTGGCAAGCGTGGCGTTGTTTTTTGCTCGTAGCGAGAAAGCTCACTTTTTATTAGATCAGCAAGGCTATAATTTATTTCTCGGAGTGATACTTATGTCTGCCGAAAGTATTATCTTTCGCGAGCTTCTTTACTCTTACTCCCCTGTGGCGCTCTACGCTGTCAGAACCTTAATCCTAGCCGTTTTCTTCTGGCTCTATTACGCCCCTCGCTATAAACAGGTTACTAATAAACACTGGTGGTTTATCGCATCCAGCGCTTTATTCGGTGCAGTATCGATGCTCACCCGGCTTTACGCTTTCAGTACTATTGGGGTCATCCACGCAACCCTGATCGCCATTATTTCACCGTTGGTAGTTTTCTTCGGCTCTTGGGAGATTCTCCATGAACGGATTCGTGTTAGGGTGGTGATTGCCTCGCTTGTTATTCTTGGCGCCGTAAGTTGGGCAACGGTTCTAGCGTTTAACTAAATGAGAGTAATTGACACTCACGCCCATCTCGATTTTCCGGATTTTGATCCGGACCGGGATGGCCTCATCGAAGAGCTTGCCGCTCAAGAGATTGCGGTGATCAACCCGGCAACCGACAGAGATTCGATCGCAAAAATCGATAAACTGAGCCGCGATAACCCTATGGTCTGGGGAGCGCTAGGGCTGCACCCTACTGAAATTACTGAAGAGCTACTCCCGCAGCTGCCTGGACTTATTGATGGGTGGCGAGAGCTATTTAACCTTAACGATAAGCTGGTTGCTGTTGGGGAGATAGGGCTTGATTACTATCACGGCGCCAAGAGTGCTTCGACTCAGAAAACAGCGCTACGAACCATGCTGACTTTCGCGCTGGAGCAAAAGCTGCCAGTAATCTTTCACTGCCGCGACGCTTATGGCGATCTGAAGACAATTATTGACGACTACCCAGGGTTAACCGCGGTGATCCACTGTTTCAGCGGGACGCTCGAGCAAGCGCAGGCGTTTCTGGATCAGGGCCTGTCACTGTCACTGACGGCGATTATCACTTACCCAGGTAACGATGAATTACGACAAACGGTGTCAAAAATTCCGCTAGAAAAATTAATGCTCGAGACTGACGCGCCATTTCTTAGCCCGCAGGAGAGCCGTGGCAAACGGAATGATCCGAGGAACGTGGTTACTGTCGCGGAAACGCTCTCCGCAGTCCGTTCAGTCAGTCTGGAAAGCGTTCTTGAACAGACAACGAAGAACGCGCAACAATTATTTAATATAGGATGAACTGGGTAGACTTAGTTATTCTTGGTGTTTTTGTCTTCTACACAGTCGAAGGGTTACGGCGCGGCTTCATCGAACAGACGCTAGAGCTACTCGGCTTTTTTATCACCATCTTCTTTGCGTTTATAAGCTATAAGCCGTTTGCTGTCTGGCTAACGAATAACACTGGTATCGAAGGGTTTGGTGCCCAGCCGATCGCCTTCCTACTACTCTGGGTCATATATCAGGTTGTCTACTCATTCATTCTGCAGGTTCTTTACCCGCTTATTCCAGAGAAATACCGCGCCACAGCTCCGAATCGCCTGGCCGGTACCGTCCCAGCGCTATTCAAAGCGTTTATTTTCATCTCGGTCTTACTAACGCTTGTCGTCGCCTTGCCGGTGCCGGCGAAATTAAAATCCGCCATTGACACCTCGGCGATTGGCAGTCGTTTTGTCTCGCAATCCGGCAATATCCAGCAATATCTGAGCAAAATAACCGGTCGCGATATTAAAAATACTCTGACATTCCTGACAGTACCGCCACAAACCGAGGAGATCATCCAGCCGGATGAACGGGTGACATTAAAATTCACCTACTCAGAGGGCACAGTTGATAAACAAGCCGAACAGGAGATGTTCGTGCTGGTTAATAAGGAGAGAGCTAAAGTCGGCCTGAAGCAGCTAGTGTGGAGTGAAAAGGTGGCCGAGACCGCTCGTAAACACGCCAGCGACATGTTAGAGAAGGGGTACTTCTCTCACGAAAACCTTGAAGGAATGTCGCCATTTGACCGCATGGAACGGGATAGCATTGTCTTCAAGACAGCCGGCGAGAACTTGGCCTACGCGGCGACAGTTGATCTGGCACATAACGGGTTGATGCGTTCACCGGGTCATCGTGCGAACATCCTCGAAGTAGATTTTGGCACCATCGGCAT